>JAEXFF010000304.1 GCA_023400335.1 Bacteroidota bacterium | reverse complement strand
TCTGTAAAACGGGAAATTTGTTTGTATATAAAAGTAATGGCAGCAATGGTGAGGATAAAAAGTAAAATGTAACCACTCACTACTTTTAATTTCGTATGTCGGGACGGTTTTTTCATCTTTTTCTTTTCTTTATGCGAATATAGCATAAAAATTACACATTAGGGCACGTCCCTAGTGTGTAATCAGCCGCTTATTTTTTGATTGGAGTTTAAAATCTGATCGGATCTGATCGTATGAAACGATTCAAAATTTAGATTTCGTTGTGCAAACGTTGTGCAAATTGTAGAAATGAACAGAAAAAAGTAAACGCTAAACAAGTGATTTATACTTATTTAGCGTTTTGCTCTGTGATCCCGTGGGGACTCGAACCCCAATCAAAGGAACCGGAATCCTTCATTCTATCCATTGAACTACGGAACCATTGCGATTGCAAAAATAATAATTTTACAAGAAAAAAGGGGATTTTAGATCCCCTTTTTTTCCGTTATTAACGATTGGTGACCTTTTGTCTGGCACCATAGTTGATTCTCAAAGAATTAGCTTTACGTAATTCCTGTTTAATATCAGTAACGATACCCATTGTGGTTTCAGACTGAACTTTTAGGTTATTCGTAATGCTGTTCCGGTCTTCTTCTTTCCGGGCTTCGCGTTCAGCAGCTACGAAAGCTCCAACGTCTTCTAATGTTGCGAATTTATCATTCAGCTGGATACGGGGTTCCGTTCCATAAGCCTTCTGGTATTGGAATGTTGGTTTTCCTACATAGATATTACTTACCAACGATTTCTTTTCCAGTTTGGCAATTTGTGTTGCCTGAGGCAGATTATTCTGAATCATAAGCGTTACTTCACGCATGGTTGTACTAACCATAAAGAAGAACAATAACATGAACACAATATCAGGTAATGACGCTGTTGAAATTGCCGGTGTTTCTTTTTTACCGTCTTTTTTAAATTTTGCCATTATTTTTTACCTCCTATGTTTTTAGGTTCTGCTTCTGATATTGACATGGGAATCCAGTTTTTAATGGCATCTTGTTGATCAGATGTCAGAGCTGAATATTTTTTGCCCCATTTGCTCACGGATTTCCGGTCTCTTACGTCATTGTATGCTGCTGCCAATTGGTCCTGAACAGCAATATACATTTCATAGGATGTTCCTTTATCACTTTGTAGAGAAACGATACCTTTGGATACTTCTACATTCCCCAGCAAATCGATATCTTTTACCATTTTTTCCGGTAAGTTTTCATCGTTTGTCGGATTCAGTATAAATTCCACAGTTCTCTCTTTCAGCGTAGAAACATCAGCTAGTTCACCGTTAATCGCCAGCTGATTGTTCCGGTTTACCAAAATTTGCAGAATATTTCTCTTTGCAATTTTCGGAGCTTCGGTATTGCTGGGCTGATATGGCGGTAATCTCCGGAACATACCGGAATCCACATTCATTGTCGTTGTAGCCAAGAAGAATACAAGCAACAAGAACGCAATATCGGCAGTTGAAGTAGCATTAATTTCTGGTGTTTTTTTTGCCATATTATTCGTTTTTATCTATTCCCTCCAGGGGATATGATTACCTGAATTTTCTCAGAAGTTCAGTTGCTAAAATAGCAATTATAGCTCCTGCGAACAAGAAATACATTGTATAAATGATGGTATCAGAGAAAATCAGACGTGACGGAACATTATCCGGACCTGTATAACCTACGATTTGCATCGGAGTACCATCAGCTAACAAATAAGCAAAGAGTATAACTACAGCAAGGGCAATCAAGCCTATAAAGCTCTTCATGGCTTGTTTAGGTCTTGTAAATAACCTTGTGATCGGGAATATAATTGCTGCTATTATTGCAATAACAAACAATACATATGCCCAATTAAGTAATGCTCCCGTATATATCGGTGTTGGATATATCTGATCAGGTACATCTCCCCCGAACATGAACATACCCAATATCACAAGGGTAATGGCGAACATTACAATGGTGATAATTTTTAATATCTTCTCGGTCATGGTTGATTATTTATTTTTTTGATTGTATTTTACTAAGATATCCAACAAACTAACTGAAGCATCTTCCATATTATTTACAATGCCTTCGATTTTTGAATTACAGTAGTTGAAGAATACCTGAAGGATCATAGCAACGATCAAACCACCTACGGTCGTGATCAAAGCCACTTTAATACCTCCTGCAACCAAAGCCGGACTCATATCTCCTGCAGCCTGAATGTTATCAAAAGCCTCGATCATACCGATTACTGTACCCAAGAACCCTAACATCGGAGCGATAGCAATAAACAGTGAAATCCAGGTCAATCCTTTTTCCAAAAGACCCATTTGTACTGATCCATAAGATACAACTGATTTTTCAACCATGTCTACTCCCTGGTCATAACGCATTAATCCCTGATAGAAAATACTGGCAACCGGTCCGCGTGCATTGCGGCAATATTCTTTAGCTGCTTCAATACCTCCGTTATTCAAAGCTTCTTCTACACCATTTACCAATTTTTTGGTATTGGTATCAGAAAGGTTCAAATAAATAACTCTTTCAATAGCGACAGCCAAACCGAAAATTAAACAAAGTACTACTGCTGCCATAAATCCGGCACCACCTTCGATGAATTTCTGTTTGATAGCGGCATGCATTGAAGTACTTTCAACAACGTCTTCATCCAATGTCGTCGTTTGAGGGGTAGTTGTTGTTTCTTCTGTTTGTGTTTCAGGTTCTGTTGATTCCTGAGCCATTAGCATTGTTGATGCTCCAATAGTAAGCATTCCTAAAACTGCTATTAGTGCAAATAATTTTCTCATGATCTCTTTAACTGATTTTTAGTTTATAAATAATTAAAATTTAACTCTATATATTTCTATATCTATTTGCAATCCTTTGTATCCAACAACTGCACTCCAAACGACGGGCCAAGGTACAAAAAAAATGTTAAAATCCAATACGATTTACAGTTATTTCTCCTTTTAAGGCCGAATTTAAACTTTTTTTTGTTTCGTTAGCGTCTTGCTGTTGTCCTAATACATACATCATTTTACATACGGCAGCCTCTGTCGTAATATCATATCCGCTTGTTACCCCGGCATTTATAAGCGCTGTACTGGTTTCGTAACGTCCCATTTCGACTGTTCCGCCCTGGCATTGGGTGACGTTATAGATAATAATCCCTTTTTTACAGGCTTCCTGAATTTTTTTCAGAAACACAACGTCTGTAGGTGCATTCCCTGAACCATAAGTTTCCAGAATCAATCCTTTTAATCCCGGTGTCTGAATGATGGATTCAATTAATTCCGGACGAATGCCCGGGAATATTTTTAATATGGCGATATGAGTGTCCAGATGAGTAAAAGCTGAAACGTTCTCCATACGGGGAGAATAATCGATTGCGCCGTAGTTGTAATGAATATGTATACCGATTTCTGCTAATGGCGGATAATTAAACGACTGAAAAGCGTCAAAACTTTCGGCATTGATTTTGGTCGTACGATTTCCCCGGAATAGTTTTGCTCCGAATAAGATACTCACTTCCGGTACAATGGCTTTATCTTCTATATAGGCAGCTGCAATTTCCAGAGCCGCTATCAGATTTTCCCGCCCGTCTGTACGGATTGTCCCGATCGGTAGTTGGGAACCTGTAAATACAACCGGCTTCGTGAGGTTGGATAACATAAAACTCAAGGCAGAAGCCGAGTATGCCATCGTATCCGTACCGTGTAAAACAACAAAACCGCAGTATTTTTCGTAATTGTCTAAAATAATCTGGCACAATAGAGCCCATACTTCCGGCTTTACATCAGAAGAGTCGATTAATTCTGGTAAAGTATAGCTGTCGATGTCAAATCCAAATTCTTTAATTTCAGGTACTTCGTTTGCAATCTGCTCGAAATTAAACGGACATAACGCCCCCGTTTCCGGATTGTTAATCATTCCGATCGTCCCCCCCGTATAGATAATTAAGACGGATTTATTCATGTTGACAACTGCTTTTGCATTCATACAATTTCCGTGTGCAAAGTAAATAAATTCATTGCATTTTGCGTTGTAATTTTTTCTATTTTTTTAAGGTCTTCTTTTAAGATGTCAGCAATTTTTTGAGCAATTAACGGAATATAACTGCTTTCATTCCTTTTCCCCCGGTAAGGTACCGGAGACAGATAAGGAGAATCCGTTTCCAGAACGATGGAAGAAAGACCATTTGCTAAAAGGACTTTATCCAACTGGGTATTTTTGAAAGTGACAACTCCGCCTATACCCAATAAGAATCCCATGTCTATTGCCTGTTTAGCTTGTTCGGTATTTCCCGAAAAGCAATGGAATATACCGGTGATATAAGGGTATTTTTTTAAGGAAGAAAAGATTTCTTCTAAAGATTCCCGCGCATGTATAATAATCGGCAGGTTTAATTCCCGGGCTATACCCATTTGGTATTCAAAAACTTTTACCTGTTCTTTAAAAAAAGTCTTGTCCCAATAAAGATCGATTCCGCATTCTCCGATTCCGTAATATTTCCTCAAACCGAGTTGGTGTTCCAGTTCATGGAGTTCCTTTTTATAATCAGCATTGACGGAAGTCGGGTGTAAGCCGATTAACGGAAATAATAAGTCCGGATAGGCGTCACAAAGTTCCAGCATTTGGAAACGTGTCTGACTATCTATATCTGGTAAAATGATTTTTTCTACATGAGCTTCTCTGGCCCTTTGAATCACCTGCTCCCGGTCTGCGGCAAATTCTTCTACATACAAATGAGAATGCGTGTCAATATACATAATGGATAATTGTATTTTGCAGGATAAAGATAATCATTAATCAGGAATACGAAAAAGATAGGGGATGGAATCTGTATGGACAGCGACTGTTTTAAGAATAAAATTCAAGGATTATTATTTAAGGGAAGCAATAAAATTCGTCAACACTTAATGGGATAAATAAGAATATTTTCGGATTTCCTGAGTTTTTTTACGGATTTTTATTTGTTTCTGTGTTTCTTTTCTTCTTTACAGGCTTTTCCGTCTTTTTTCATTTGAGGAAAGAAAATAAAAAATGTGCGTGAAGCCACGCACATTTTTTATTGAAAAAGAAAGAATTTTCTTTTTATACATGTCCTTGAGCGCACATTGCCTCAGCAACTTTGATAAAGCCACCGATATTTGCACCTTTTACGTAGTCAATCTTATCTCCTTCTTTACCGAATTTCACGCAGGTATCGTGAATATCTTTCATGATCTGAGATAATTTCTGGTCTACTTCTTCTGCAGTCCAGCTGTAACGCATAGAGTTCTGACTCATTTCCAGACCTGAAACGGCAACACCACCGGCATTTGCAGCTTTACCCGGAGCAAAAGTGATGTGAGAATTCAGGAATTTAACAGCTTCTGCAGTGCAACCCATGTTGGAAGTTTCAACTACCATTTGGCATCCGTTGGCAACCAGTTGTTTTGCGTCTTCTTCGTTTAATTCGTTCTGAATAGCACACGGGAATGCAATGTCGCATTTAACTTCCCACGGTTTTTTCTTGGCAAAGAATTTAGCTCCGAATTTAGCTGCATACGGTTCAACAACGTCGTTATTGCTGGCGCGAAGTTCTAACATATAGTTAACACCTTCCTGGGTAATTCCTTTTTCATCATAGATGTATCCATCAGGACCGGAGATGGTAACTAATTTGGCACCTAATTGAACTAATTTCTGAGCAGCACCCCAGGCTACATTACCAAAGCCGGAAATAGCAACAGTCTTGCCTTTGATATCCTGGCCTTTTTCTTTCAGCATGTGCTGAGCAAAATAAACCGTACCATAACCTGTAGCTTCCGGACGAACCCTTGAACCACCGAATTCACGCGGTTTACCTGTTAATACTCCGACGAATTCATTGCGGATTCTCTTATATTGTCCGAAAAGGAAGCCGATTTCGCGTGCTCCCACACCGATATCACCAGCAGGTACGTCTGTATCCGGTCCGATATATTTGCAAAGTTCTGTCATAAAGCTTTGGCAGAAACGCATTACTTCATTATCCGATTTTCCTTTCGGGTTGAAATCAGAACCTCCTTTACCACCTCCCATAGGAAGAGTTGTCAAAGAGTTTTTGAAAGTTTGTTCAAAACCTAAGAATTTTAAACCTCCTAAGGTTACTGACGGGTGAAAACGCAAGCCTCCTTTGTACGGTCCGATAGCACTATTGAATTGTACCCGGTAACCGCGGTTGATTTGTACTTCACCTTTATCATCAATCCATGGAACTCTGAACATGATCACTCTTTCGGGTTCAACCATTTTTTCCAGAATCTTATTGGCTTTGTATTTAGGATTTGCCTGATAGGTATCCCAAACCGTTTCAATAACTTCCTCCACTGCCTGATGGAATTCACTTTCACCGACAGTTTTTGCCTTTAAGGCATCCATGAATTCTTTAATTTCTGCTTTCATGTGTATAATTTTTAAGTCGTTTAAAATCCCAGAAGGATTTTAATAAATGGATTTGATTGTAAATGACACTTTTTAAACATTTGATTTTCTCAAACGTTTTCAGGTTTCAAAATTACCTATTTATTTAATATTCCAAAATTTTTAAGCGTATTTTTATTAAATGAGTAAACCTTTTTTTATTACAATTTATTACTCTAAAGAAAGAGCAACATCTAAATTGTTATTAAAATCTGCTGTTATTTGTAAAAACTGAAATTTTATGATTTTTTTTATCCGGATTATTAAGGAATAATATAATTTTTTCCGGGGAGGGAGATGATTTTTCCTTCCAGTTCTAATTTTAACAAAAGGGCTGTGAGTGCATTGATTGCAATATTTGTTTTTTTGCCTAAGTCATCGATATGAGTACAGCCTTGTTGAGTAAGTACTTTTAAAAGTTGTTTTTCCTGATCGTCGGATTCGAAAAAGTCGAGACTTGTTTGTACGGCAGTTTTTTCTCCCGCTTTCAGGTGAAGTAAAAAGGCAATATCTGAACTATTTTCTACTAAAGCTGCAATGTTTTGTTTAATCAGGTGGTTACAGCCTTCAGAAAATTTATCTTCCGGCCTGCCCGGAAGCGCCAGTACATCTCGTCCGTAGGAAGCTGCTATGCGGGCAGTAGACATGGCTCCTCCTTTGAGGGCTGATTCTGCAACGAAAGTAGCCTGACTTATACCAGCGATAATCCGGTTGCGTTTTAAAAAATGTACGGGTAAGATGGGAGATGAACAAGGATATTCGGAAATCAGGGCTCCTCCTTTCCGGAGAATGTCTTCTGCAATATTTTTATGAGGAGCCGGATAAATGGTATTTAACCCGTGCCCCAATACTGCATAAGTCGGGAAATTGTAGGCAAGGCTTGACAGATGGGCTGTGATATCGATGCCGTAGGCTAAGCCACTCACAATGATTAAGCGATGTCCTTTCTCGGATAATTCTTTAAGGATGGTCCTTACCCGTATTTTACAACGGTCAGAGGCATGCCGCGTACCCACTATAGACAGGTAAGGCAGATCTTCAGATACCAATTGCCCTTTGTAGTAAAAGACCAGAGGAGTGTCTTCACATTCCCGTAAGAGAAAAGGATAATTGGAATGCTCGACAGAACATATCTGAATATCGTGAATATCGAGATTTTTTAATTCTCCTTCGGCACAACGCAATGCCTTTTTTCTTTCATCAGCGCAATCAAGATGATATGTTTTTAAAAGCGCTGAAAAAACAGCAGTCTTCTCGTGAAAAAATCCTTCAATACCTCCGCATTGTTCAATGAGCGTTAAGCATTTTTGAGTATTGAATCGGGGTAGCATCGTTAAAGCTACCTGCATTTTCAGGCAACTATTCGTTTCCATTGTTACTGAAATAAGGGATATAAACAAATTTATGAAAAAAAACTGAAAATAAAAATAGGACTGATTTTCCAAAATTGAATAAGAAAGCGCAGGTTGTATTTATCCGACTGGCGGATGAATTTTATCCTGAAAATCCAGAATACAATTCCCGGACAAAGCAACCTGCGCTATAAATTAATAATTACTGTAAATTTGCAAAAATAATAAAATATTGTAATTGATCAAAGTAAAATTGCAATATTGGTACAACTTTAGGTTTAAAGTAAAAAATATTTTTTTATGTTATACGCAGTTTATCCGATTTGTGTTTTAATAAAAAGGGAAAGCTGGATTTCGATTGGAAGTTTTTAAGTTTCAGCTTATCTTTGTTCCGGTTTAAAATTGTTTTTTGCTGAGGAAGTGGATTTGGAAGAGAGGAGTGAATAGTTACGAATTGCATTTGTCTGAAGGATTATGGAGAATATCATTTTTACCCGGAATATCAATTGTATTTTGGGGCAGGTTCTGGAAAATTTTGCATCGGAGAATATTTTTATTCTAGCGGATACCGGTAGTAATAAATATTGTGTGCCTCTCTTAAATCTGGAAAGAATAAATGTAAAAAACAGAATTGTAATCGGTGAGGGAGAAGTAAATAAATCTCCGGAAAGTGTATTGTATATTTGGAAAATCCTGTCCGATAGGGGAGCAAAGCGAAATGCCGTGTTAGTAAATGTCGGAGGAGGGTTGGTAACGGATATTGGTGGTTTTGCTGCTGCCTGTTTTAAACGGGGAATAAAATGTATCAATGTCCCGACGACTTTGCTTTCACAGGTAGATGCTTCCGTGGGAGGAAAGACCGGAATGAATTTCAATGGTTTGAAAAATGAAATTGGAACGTTTTCTTTACCTGAGAAAGTCATTATTGATATTTCTTTTTTGAAAACTTTGCCTCAGCGTCAGATCCTGTCCGGATTTGCAGAAATGCTGAAACATGCATTACTGGCAGGAGGTGAGCATTTTGAAGCCGTATTTTCGGTTTCTCCGGAACAGATAGACTGGGAAAATTTTGCAGGCTTACTGGAAGAGTCGGTAAAGGTAAAATATGCTGTCGTAAAAGCAGATCCTCAGGAAGCCGGAATACGTAAAGCACTCAATTTCGGGCATACGGTAGGACATGCTATTGAAAGTGCGGCTATTGAAAAGGGGGTAGAACTTTACCATGGGGATGCCGTTGCTTATGGGATGTTGGCGGAATTATACCTTTCTGAGGTAAAAATGGGCTTTGAATCCGGTTTATATGAGAGGATTCGGCAGCATATCCGTCGGATCTATCCCTCTTATATCCCTCAGGTACCGGAGGAATGTTTGTATGGATTGATGCTGCATGATAAAAAAAATGAACAGGAAGGGGTGAATTTTACCCTCCTGCGCCGGCCCGGAGAATTTTCCATCGATAATTATTGCAGTCAGGAAGAAATACTGGAGGCATTGCGTACCCTTTCCAATCCCTGATTAAAATCCGTTTAAAGCAAAAAGATGAATATAGCTGTCTGTTTTGAAAAAAATACAGTAAAGGGAATAATTTCCTTACCTGCTTCTAAGAGTATATCCAACCGGGTTTTAATATTAAATGCGTTAGCGGATAGTCCTTTTGAAATCGGGAATCTTTCGGACTGCGACGATACGGAAAGTATGTTGAAGGTGCTGCAATCGGATACAAATCATTTTGATATAGGTCATGCAGGTACGGCTATGCGTTTTCTGACGGCTTTTTTGTCGAGAATTGCGGGAGTATGGATACTGACAGGTTCTGAGCGGATGAAACAACGGCCAATTGGTGTTTTAGTCGAGGCATTGAATCAGTTGGGAGCCCGTATTGAGTATAGCGGGCAGATTGGTTTCCCTCCTCTCCGGATTTATGGGTCGTATTTGCGGGGAGGGGAAATTGCCATTCCTGCATCTGTCAGCAGTCAGTATATTTCGGCATTGATGATGATTGCCCCTTATATGGCCGAAGGCTTACAGTTGCGTCTAACGGGTAAAGTGGTCTCCCGTAAATACATTGATATGACCGCAGC
>JAEXFF010000288.1 GCA_023400335.1 Bacteroidota bacterium | reverse complement strand
AGCTAGCTCTGAAGGATTGGTTACTTCGAATTCCACATCCGAATTAATTGCATTTTCTTCTTCTAACACCAAAGGATCAATTTCCCGGATTTTCTTTATTTCATAAGTAGTCAGGCGTTTTCCCCGGGCCTTATAGGATTTTTCAGCAATAAACCCGTCGGCCTGTATCACTTCTGCCGGACGGTTGACATATTTTCCGCCGAAGAGGATCTCAAAGCGGGGATGTCTTTCACAGCTCAGTGCCACTAAACAAGAACCCGCTGTCTCTCCGATAAAAGACAAAATCTTTGTCGTCTCTTCAAACCTGAACCGCTTTAAATAATAAAACTGCTGTTCAGCATCAAAAAAGACTGCCGACCATACTTTCCGTTCATCAAATTTTTCTATAATCAGATATTCTTCGTCATAATGATTCGTCAAATCAAAAGTAGAGGTATAATAGGTCCCGTTTTTATTCACGACCAGAATCCGTTCTTCCCCCTGGAATTCTCCCAGGTATTTTCCCCTTTCATCTGTATTTAAACGAAGTACATCTTCATCAAACCAGATTTTCCTTCCTCCCAGGGTAGATACTCCTTTCTGCACCACACTGATTTTGTGAATATCATTTTTGGACAATAAATTTCCCTGAGTATCCCGGCCTTTTATAGCAAGTTCTGCAAAGTCATATTCAAATACCAGCTTTTTAATGTTCGGCTTCGGTTTCAAACAAATTTTCACCACTTCCGCCTCCCCATTGGGATTTGCTGTAAAATAAAGTACCCTGGAACCCTGCGTACCTTTCGTTAAATTGTAAACCTTATCCCGGGGCACTCCGGTTACGTTAAAACGTTTGACATAAGAACTTCCGTAACGGCCGTCCCGGTAAACGACATTATATATGGTACGCTTGTCATTTTTCTTGAAAATATTCACATACAATACATCTTTCCCTACAAATATCTTGTCAGCTACTTTCGTCACATAATAACTTCCATCTTTTTTAAAGATAATCACTTCGTCCATATCGGAACATTCGCAAATAAACTCATCCTTCTTCAATGCCGTTCCGATAAAACCTTCTTCCCGGTTGATATAGAGTTTTTCATTTGCAATAACAACCTTGGCAGCTTCTATGTTTTCAAAATTCCGGATCTCAGTTTTCCGCTCCCTTCCTTTCCCGTATTTTGTCTTTATCCGTTTATAATAAGCAATCGAATAAGGGATAATATTTTCTATATTATGCTTTACCTGAGCAATTTCCTCTTCCAATCCTTTAATAAACCGGTCTGCTTCTTCCGAATTAAACTTAAGGATCCGTTTCATTTTTATTTCCAGCAGGCGCTTAATATCGTCATCCGTAACTTTCCGCCAAAGTTGGGGTAAAAAAGGGGTTAATCTCTCGTGCACATGTGCCAGCACCTTCTGTAAGTTAGGACTTTCTTCAAATTTTTTATCTTTATAAATCCGCTCTTCAATAAAAATCTTTTCCAGAGAAGCGAAATGCCATTCTTCTGATAATTCGGACAAACGAATTTCCAATTCCAATTTCAATAAAGCCACCGTATCGTCTGCCGATTTCCTCAATATTTCAGAAATTGGCATAAAACAAGGCTTCTCATCCTCTATCACACAGGAATTGGGAGAAATCGACAATTCACAATCGGTAAAAGCATATAAAGCATCAATTGTCTTATCCGAAGACACCCCGGGAGCTAAATAAATTACGATCTCAACCTCCCGGGCTGTATTATCGTCTATTTTTTTAATTTTAATTTTTCCTTTGTCATTGGCCTTGATAATACTATCGATCAGCGTGGAAGTAGTACGTCCGAACGGGATTTCCGTAATTCTCAGCACCTTATTACTACTGTCTTTTTCTATTTTAGCCCGGATTTTCACATTCCCTCCCCTCAGGCCATCATTATACTTACTGATATCTATCATACCTCCGGTCGGGAAATCGGGGTATAGTATAAAACGCTCATTTTTCAAATGAGCAATGCAGGCCTCAACCAGTTCGTTGAAATTATGTGGCAGAATCTTTGAAGCCAGTCCGACAGCAATTCCCTCCACCCCTTGAGCCAACAACAGCGGAAATTTCACAGGAAGGGTCACCGGTTCCCGGTTTCTCCCGTCGTACGAAAGTTTCCAATTCGTAGTTTTCGGATTAAATACTACATCCAAGGCAAATTTGGACAAACGGGCTTCAATATAACGGGGAGCAGCAGCATCGTCCCCCGTCAAAATATTTCCCCAGTTCCCCTGACAATCAATCAATAAATCTTTTTGCCCGAGCTGTACTAACGCATCTCCGATAGAAGCATCCCCATGGGGATGATATTTCATTGTATTCCCGATAATATTGGCGACCTTGTTATACCGCCCGTCATCCATTTCCCGCATGGAATGCAAAATACGTCTCTGCACCGGTTTCAGTCCATCATTCACGTACGGTACAGCCCGTTCTAATATTACATAAGAAGCATAATCCAGAAACCATTTCTGATACATACCGGAAAGGTGTTGTATGGAACGGATTTTTCCGTTTTCTTCCGGTTCTCCGTTCATCCCTTCCTCTTGAGGATTATCCTCCTCTCCTTGCAAATCCTCAGTAGGTAATTTCTGTTCTTCCTTGTTCTCTTCTTCCCCTATCATATTCTCCTTATTCATATTCCTTTTTTCAATTTATCATCTACACTTCTCATTTATCCGGCTCCGCCCTCAATCAGAATTTTTATCTCAGTTCATCTTTCTCTATATAGAGGTTGTCGATGATAAAATCCTGTCGTTCAGGGGTATTTTTCCCCATATAATAACTCAAAACTTCCGGTATAGTATCTCCTTTTGTAATTCTTACCGGCTCCAAACGAATATCTTTTCCAATGAAATTCCGGAACTCATTAGGAGAGATCTCGCCTAAACCTTTAAAACGGGTTATCTCCGGCTTTGGCCCCAACTTTTTGATGGCTATTTCCCGCTCTGTATCGGTATAACA
>JAEXFF010000253.1 GCA_023400335.1 Bacteroidota bacterium | reverse complement strand
TTCGGGTTTAAGAGTGTCGGAGAAGGAAAGGGTAAATGCCGGGTCACTTGTGTTTGTAAGTGTTTGATAATTGAAAACTTTTGATATATGTATAAAAAACGATGGTTATCATTGGCTGTAGTTCCTTTGGCCGGTTGGGGGAGTATAGAAGCTGCCCAGCCGGAAAAGCGTCCCAATATCATTTTGTTTCTGGTAGATGATATGGGTTGGCAGGATACGTCTGTTCCCTTCGGGAAACAGCGCACTGTGGCGAATGACAAATTTGAGACACCCAATATGGAACGTTTGGCTGCAGAGGGAGTTAAGTTTACTCAGGCCTATGCATGCAGTATCAGTTCTCCCAGTCGTTGTAGTTTGTTCTCCGGAATGAATGCGGCCCGGCATAGGGTCACCAACTGGACTTATCCCAAAAATGAAACAACTGACAGGAAAAGCGGGGTTTTACAATTGCCCGAATGGAATATGAACGGTATTTGCCAGGTAGCGGGCATTGAACATACCTGTCAGGTGACTTCTCTGGCACAAGTACTGAAAGATAACGGCTATCATACGATTCATTGCGGCAAGGCTCATTTCGGGGCATTGGATACTCCCGGGGAAAATCCATGTCACATGGGGTTTGAAGTGAATATAGCGGGGCATGCAGGAGGAGCTCCTGCTTCTTATTTGAGTGATAAAAATTATGGTAACCGTACCGATGGAAAACCTAATTCGTGGTTTGCCGTGCCCGGACTGGAATCCTATTGGGGAAAAGATATTTTTTTATCGGAAGCTTTAACCCTTGAAGCTAAAAAGGCTTTGGACAAAGCCCGCCAATATGATCAGCCTTTTTTCTTGTATATGGCCCATTATGCTGTACATGTGCCCATTGATAAAGACCGGCGCTTTTATCAGAAATACCTGGATAAAGGACTGGATCCGAGGGAAGCTGCTTATGCTTCTTTGGTTGAAGGAATGGACAAAAGTTTAGGCGATTTGATGGATTATCTGGAAAAGTATAAGCTGGCGGATAATACGATTATTCTGTTTATGTCGGATAATGGAGGTCTGGCTTCGGAGCCGGAGTGGAGGGAGGGTAAGCTGCATACCCAGAATGCTCCTCTGAACAGCGGGAAAGGATCTGCATATGAAGGAGGTATACGGGAACCGATGATAGTGAAATGGCCGGGGATTACAAAAGCCGGAACAGTTTGCGATAAACCGCTGATTATCGAAGATTTTTATCCTACTATTCTGGAAATGGCCGGAATAAAGCACTATAAAACAGTTCAGAAAGTCGACGGACTGAGTTTTGTACCCTTGTTGAATACGACGGGAGATCCTTCAAAAGGTCGTAATTTTTATTGGAATTTTCCGAATTTATGGGGAAATACAGGTCCTGGAATCGGTCCTACGGCTACTATACGAAAAGGGGATTGGAAGCTGGTTTATTACTATGACAGTGGGAAAAAAGAATTATTTAATATCAAAGAAGATATAGGAGAAGAGTACAACCGTAAAGGGCAATACCCTAGATTGGTTAAAAGGCTTTCAAAAGAGCTGGGTAATTATTTGCGGAAGGTGGGGGCTCAGCGTCCTGCTTATAAGGCAACGGGTAAACCGGTTCCCTGGCCGGATGAAGTGGACTGAGGAGACTGACTGGAAGAGAAGGATAGTCCCGGACAACCGGGTTTTCATAAAACCGGAAGTTGTAGAAAAAAGACAGTTTCAGCTACAGCTTCCGGTTAATTTTTACTTTTTAATAAAGCGGATGATTATTTCTCCGAATGAGGTATTTAAGGGAAGATCGGGTTTCGTATAAACCTGCTCAACTTGTGTAAATTTATCCATAGTGTCGCAGTCCTTCATAAGATGGCTCATACCTGGAATAATATGCATTTCTGCCTGAGGGCAGGCTTTTGCCAGTGCTTTCGCATCTTCTGCGGAACATTGAATATCATGGTCTCCCTGGAGAATCAAAACCGGAATATGCAAACGGCTGATTTCCTGACGGGGATTGTATTTATAACAGGAAATCAGATAGGGCTGTACGGAAGGGCGGAAAAGGGCATATACAAAAGGGGAGGGATTGGCTACGGTATCTCCCTTTTCCAATTTGTCGATAATCGGCGTACAAATATCTTGGATCTGTTGGGGCTGAGAGGTTAATTGCCTGCGGAGCAGGTCCGACATTTTTTCTCCGCTTCCGGCTATGGAAATAAATTGGGAAACTGAAGGATTACCGATGGCGGCTAACATACCGATCAGAGAACCTTCACTATGTCCGGCCAGAATAATTTTACTGAACCTTTTATCTGCCTTTAAAAAAATGACCCAGGCTTTTACATCGTTTACATAATCTTCAAAACGGATGTCGGCTTCTTCACTACCGGCAGCAGCGCTGGCAGCAATCCCGCGTTTATCATACCGCAAAGATGCAATTCCGTTTCGGGCTAATAATTCGGCCAGCATTTTTAAAGAATTGTTTGTCATCATCGGATTGTTCCCGTTCCGGTCAGTGGGACCAGAGCCGGCAATGAGAAGGACAACCGGAACAGTATTGTCTTG
Source organism: Bacteroidota bacterium (assembly GCA_023400335.1). Lineage (GTDB taxonomy): Bacteria > Bacteroidota > Bacteroidia > Bacteroidales > Marinifilaceae > Culturomica. The sequence goes on along the minus strand of JAEXFF010000253.1, from coordinate 5,883 downwards.
TGAAGGGATAAGGAGGGTTCCGTAGATTTCTCCGGTTGGTGTTTTTAACACGGCAGCTTCTTCTTGGGCCATTACGTTGTGAAGTCCCAGACAAAGTATTAAAGAAAAAAGAATTTTCATAAGCTATAGATTAAAAGTGTATGGAGCTCTTTAGGGCATTTTATTTATATATAAAACAGATGAATCAAATACACAGCTGCAATATCTCCTAGAATAACGGACAAAGTATAAGTGATTCCGAGTCGTGCACCTTTGAGATTACAAGAGATTTTCAGTGCTTTGAACATCCAGATTAAAGTCCAGATCAGAAAGAGAGTCGCGATCAGGATAAGAATAATTCCTGTAAGGGTCTCCGGACGGGTAATCCATTCCGGCGTAATGTCTGACGGCTGAATATGCATCAAACCTTGAACGGACGGGAAAAAACCGAAAATGCCTATTCCCAGTAGAGGAAGCTGTGCAAAAGCTGTAGTCCCTCCTACGTCTACTACTCTTATTTTTGAACGGGAAAAGAGTATCCCTGAGAGATAAAACAAAAGAGCGGGTACAAGCCAGATGATCAGATGCTCTGCAAAAAATACTCCGAAGGTATCTGCAGGAGCAGGACCCAGATGAAGTAAACCTTGAAAGTGAAGGCCTGTCAACCAGCACAAAACGGCATTCAGACAGATTCCTGACAGTCCGGTCCAAAAGGCTGTTCCCCCTGCAATCCATATAAACGGATTTTGTAGTTTTTGCCAAAAGGTAAAATGTTTTTCCATAAGAGATCATTTAAGTTAGTTTGTCAATCAGATCGTCCAATAAATTGCGGACTGTAGGGTAACTCAGATTCATGCTTTTAGCCATCTCTTTCAAACTTCCTCCTGCCCGGATAAAATCAATGATAAAATTTTGTTCTTTTTCAGATAAACGGATTAAAGGCGGAAGTTCAAAAGATCCGCATACTTCTGTGTTACATTGAGCACAGTGAAGTTTACTTACTTTCAGAGATGCATTACATCCGGGACATTTTACAGGTAGTTTAGGCATTCATCGTTGTTTTATTTATTCTATCGACAAATATAAGAAGATGTTTTCTATTATTCAATTTGTTTTGAATAATATTCATTATTAATTCAATAAAATTTATTTTTTAATAATTTAAATTGAAAAAATAATTTGTATTAAATCAATTTTTACCCCATTGCTGAATATATTCTTTTATTTCATTGACAATTTTTGTTCTATCGTCTTCCGAGTAGTAGATGAGTTCATTCAGATTTGGGTAACATATTTTAGTTCGCTTTATTTTCTGATTTTCTACAATATATTCATAGAGAAGCTTACTGTCTTTAGCAAATTCTATATCTTTGAGGAAGTAGTCTTTTTCTACCATAAAAGAATCTCCGAATTTTCCGAATTTTCCAAATATTAAAATAGATATCTTTCCGTTTTGGTTCACTTCATTTTTATCTAAAACAGATTCCAGAAATGTTTTCGGAAATTTATTTAATTCAAAAGAAAAACGGAATATTTTTTCGTAAGGTAATATAAGGTATATTTTGCCACCAACTTAAAAAATTACACATTAGGGACGTGCCCTAATGTGTAATTTTAGAAAAGGAAGGAAAAAGCTAACTACTACTGATTCGGTCCTTCGTAGTGCAGATACCAGTCTGTGTCCTGGCTCCCTTTTGAATCTGCCCAGGTTTTAAACTTCGGATATTCCTTATCGATAGAAACTCTTTCAGTTACCACATGGAAATTGGTGATGGGAAGCTGTATAGCGAAAGGATAGGCTCCCTCTTTGTCTAAAAAATAGGCGTCATTCTTTGTTCCGGACAATTCCGGGTTGGCAAATGCTGTGGCCGTTTTTTTAGGCAGGTGAACTTCTGTTCTGTTCCTGCTCTCTTCTTGATAATTGGGAAGAATAAAAGGGTTATAATTTTTCATAATACTGGCTGCGTCATTTGTTTCGTAGGACAAGGGTGACGTAAACTCCCGGGTGACCGAATAGCCGATTCCGGCTTCAACGGCTGATTTTATATCGGTAAATACTAAAAAGGTCGGCAGATTTTGTCCGGCTTCTTCTTTCGTCCCATTGAGGAAAGTAGTTTGCTTAGAGGCCAAAGCTTCGGGAATCTGATAACCGAAGGCATTTTTATAAATCGCTCCGTTATGAACGGGTATAAATTTATCAACGATTTTGGTAATTTGGTTTTTGGTATTAAAAGAGACTTCGATTTTATATTCTACCACCACATCATTCATATCGTAGTCCCCGCCGTCTGGCCATATATCTTCGAAAGCCAGGGTGCCTTCTGCAATATTGGTCTGATCGGGAATATTAATATCTTCCTCTCCTTCGTCTATAGAAGGGACTCCCGGTTTTGCCGGATCGACTATTGCTTTGACCGGGTCGGCTTCTACATAGAATAAAATATCTTCATAACTATTATCATTTCCGTCTTCAAAACCGATAATCATTTTTTGGGTAGTTTTATCGAATACAGTTATGCAACGGCTTTTCCCTCCGGAGTTAGCACTTTGATTAGAATAATAGAAGGGTTTCTGGGTATTGATTTTATTGTTGCTGGTATTATAAGCATCCGGCAATATAAACCATCCGATCGAATAGCCGGACGGGAAATTGTCACTGGCCGGTTTATCGTAATTTTCTCCAAAATATTTCAGGCGGATTTTCTGTCCTCTTTCCAAAGGGGCGTTATAATAAGCAGAATTACCATACGATTTATCGTAAGGGTCGTCCCAGCCTTGGGATACATTGGGTAAAATAATATATTTCGGTAAATCTTCAATTTTGATTTTTCCTTCCTTAAAATCTGCTGTATTGTAATAATAGTATCCTAAAGTACTTTTATATCCAGCTCTTTCGTTCAGGTAGACAAAGTCTATGCGGGCTGATTGGATGACTTCGCCGTCAGCGGCAAATTTTGAAATGCTGACATTTGTCAGATCCTCTGTGCTGATGAGGTTGGAATTATTTTGTTTCTTATTTAATCCGTCTATAATGCCTCCTAATTTACTTTGCAATCTGGTAAAGAGGGTACCTATTGTTTCATGATTTCCCAGATTTTTAACCGTTTCTGTTATATAATCCGACGGCAAACGTCCGTGATTTCCCCATTCACATAATGAATAAAGACTGTAACTGGCATTAATTGTAAAAGGAAAACCAGTTGTTACGAAGTCTTTGTTTCTGTCATATTGTACGCGGCTTGTCGGGGCTGCCGCCGTACTGTTGGAATAAGTGATTTGTCCGTTGGCTATTTCCAATTCTATACATTCGGGAACAAACAGATAACCGGAACAGAGATATACTTTTTTTACTGCTGTGGGTAAAGTGATCTCTCCTGAATAATTGCAATTCTGATCTGTATAAGCTTTAAAAACAGGAGTTATTCCTTCTTTCAGCGTCCGGATTCCATCTCTATCATCGATGGGATTTTCCGTATAAACGGCTAATAAGGCTTGATAACCCGGGATGTTGTATTGAATATCCAAAGCGACTTTATTATCCGTATTAAAATCAAAATAATTATCAGCCGGAGGAAGTTGTGTACTGTTCGGATCGTACACATCGTGATTTTGACACCCATATAATCCAGCAAATAGTAAAATTATAATTATATGAGCAATGTTTTTTAAAATATGCATTTGTTTCATAAGCTAGTTGTATTTATATATATATCAAAATTAAGTCAAAAGTTAAAAAAATAATACGGATTTTTTTTTTGTCTATTCATTTGTCTATTATTTGGAGGAAATTTAAATTTTTATAAGCCGATACAATGCTTAAAAGTCCATAGGATTTATTCTAAAAATCTTATGGATATTTTGAGGGTCTGTTTTGCATTTTCAAGTTTCAGCAAAACCGTTTTTTGTTTATAAATAAAAATCTTTTTCACAAAGATAAATATAAAAACAAAATTATAAAAAATAAACTTTATTTCATTATTAAGATTTATATTTTATTAGAAAATAAAGAGAAAAATATAATTTTCATTTAGCCGCCCGGGGACGTTTTTCGCGGGAGAAGGATATTCGGATCGTGGGGAGATTTTTTAAGAAAGTTATTATCAATTACATAGGCTTCCATCCGGTTGGAGTCAAAAGGTTGCAAAAACGCTTCAATTGTATTCCGGTTTAATTCCGGGAAGAGCCAATTTTCTTCTTCTTCCCTGCTTAGAAGAGCGGGCATGCGGAAATTTGTATTGTGGATACAACGCATTAAATCGTTGGCTTCTGTCGTAATAATGGAAAAAGTATAGAGAATTTGCTGCGTTTGCGGACATTTCCATTCGGAATAAATTCCGGCCATAGAGAATATTTCTTCCTCTTTTACATAAATGAAATAAGGCGTTTTTTCCCCGTTTTCATGTCTCCAGTCAAACCAGCCGGTAGAAGGGATTAAGCAGCGTTTCGTCGTAATGGAATCGCGAAAGGAAGGTTTGTTGAAAATACTTTCTGCCCGGGCGTTGTACGTTTTGGTTCGAATGGATTCGGCATTTTCCGCTGTTTTTGTCCAAAAGGGGATAAGTCCCCAATGATAAAGCTGGATTTCACGGGAATCGGTAATTACGGGATAAAGGGGATTCGTAAAGGCAGAGACATGATATAGATTTTCTGCGCATTCTGCTTCAGTTTCCGGAAAACCGAGTTTGCGTTGATAACGGTTTGCCAGCTGTTTGGCTTTTTTGGTCATCGAATTGTGAAAACACATAAGTGTCAAATTTTGTTATCGCCTGGGGGAGAATAAACTTTTTATTTTAAAAGTTACCTTCCATTGCCCTTTCTGTCCTTACGGATTTTTGTATATTCGTTTTTATATCCTCCCTGACATTCTGGTTTTAGGGATATTTTATACGTTAGTACGTTAATAGTTTTAAAGAGTTATCCGGCTCCGGAAGTTTTCAAAAAGTAAAAATAGGAACGAAAATTAAAAACCGTTTAAGAAAAAGAGAGTTGCCAGAAAACGGCAACTCTCTTTATTCGGATTAATCTAATTCTTTTAAAATTTTTTCGACATCACCGGGAACAATGCGGCCGTATACTTTTTCTCCGATGAGGACTACGGGGGCTAAACCGCAAGCCCCGACGCAGCGCAGGCTGGAGAGGGAATATTTCCCGTCCGGAGTGGTTTCGCCCACATTGATGCCTAAGACCCGTTTGAATTCATCCAGTACTTTTTCGGCTCCTCTTACGTAGCAGGCCGTACCCATACAAACTGAAACGGGATGTTCGCCTTTGGGCGTCATGGTAAAAAAGGAATAAAAGGTAACAACTCCGTACACTTTGGAAACCGGAATACCTAGCTGACGGGCAATGATTTCCTGCACTTCCCGCGGCAGGTATCCAAAAGTATCCTGAGCCTTATGAAGTATATTGATCAATTCTCCGGGCTGATTTCCATAAGTTTCACATAAGCTTATCAGCTCGTTGACTTTTGTTTCAGATAATTTGATTTCTGACATAATGTATAGTGTATTTGGCAGAGAGGAAGTTCCGGTTTTAAACGGTTCATCCTCTCATTTCTTTTTAATTACTTTTATTGAAATAATGGGTGTGGAGCAAATGGTGTGCTTTTTCACTCATCGGTTTGCCCAGGTATTCTTCGTAAAGTTTCAAAATATACGGGTTTTCGTGAGATTTCCGCAAGGGCTTATTCCTGTCCTCTTCGTAAAGAGCATGGGTACGGGCTTTCAATAAACCGGAATTCCCGTGATGGAGTGGCTGCCCGCCTCCGCCGATACATCCGCCGGGGCAAGCCATAATTTCGATGGCGTGGAATTCAGATTTACCTTCTTTGATTTCGTTTAATAGTTTACGGGCATTTCCCAATCCATGTGCAATGCCTACGTGTAATTCCACTCCGTTCAGGCG
>JAEXFF010000246.1 GCA_023400335.1 Bacteroidota bacterium | reverse complement strand
ACCGGATACAAATATAAGTAATACAGTTTTTAGACGAGCTATAAATTAAATCCGGGAAAATGAAAGCAAAAGAGTAAATAACATACCCTATCAATTTCTTTTCTCATAAACCTTCGAGCAGCATCAGCATAATCGTAGTCAATAGTGTTACAAACTTATGATCCGTGACACAGGAACAGTCCAACGATTGCTTTCGATTCCTTCAATGCCTGTCTTATACCGGCTAATACCAGCAAAATCTTTGTTATATAGCCTTACAACCGATTTTTTATTACAGGTTTCCATGATGATATAAATACAATTCAATTACTACCTGTTCGGGGGTATCTAAAATAATTCACATTTTCTATAATTTAGAGCTTGTTTTTGTTCTGTCTATAAAAATACCGCCGGCCTCCTGCTATTAAGTTTTATCAGGAGGCCAACGGATATAAGGTATAAATCCGCAAACAAAATATATATAGTTCCAAAAATAGGGTGCTTTTTTATTTACCAATTTATCGGGTAAAAATCATAAGGATTCACCCGAAGTGTAACAGCGTCTATAGCTTCACCGGATTCAATAAGGTTATCCAGGTCAAAATGGAACCGATAAAGAAGGTTGTATATGGTTTTCATAATCTTGTGAGTAAAGGGAACAGTACTTTTATTTTGAAAATAATGGAATAAAATTTCTTTTATCACTTTATGTCCGGGATCCGTTTGTATAAGAGAAAAATAGTCTGTCAATAATTCACTGATAATATCTAAGAAATTTATATAGGTACCATTTTTTACTTTTACAAAGGAATCCAAGTGATTCAAAGAATAAAGAACAGGTTTATAAGCTGTATCCGTATAGAAGATTTCAGTTTCTTTATGCCAAGAATCTTCCAGAAGATAAGTGCTTTCGTTAAGCATTTTAATTCGATAAATCGTACTGGAGACAGAAGGATTGATTACCCTCACATCATGAGGATTGTAACTTTTCATAATTTCTTTATTCATATTCCAAAATTTTAAGAGTTTTTATCTAATCTCCTAAAACTGGCGTAAATGAACTTCTAAACATAATTTTTATAATATTATTTTTAATAATAACATAAGATAAAACAATGATATAAAAATCCCCTCAGCTACTACGGAGGAGATAAGGGTAAATCGGGGGATTTAAAGCAGCATAAATGATTGATTTTAAACTACTTAATATCTAATACTTTATATATATAAAAACAAAAAGACGAGAAGTAATACCCACAAGTCAGTACAGCATAAAATAATGACACACAGAAGCAAAAATTTCGTGTAACATTATTCAATTTAGACTTATAAAATTGAAGCAGGCTTATTTTTAACGCAAATAGGGGATCAAATACAATGTATCTGACCCCCTATTATTTTGTAAATCATTTATTTTCAACAGAGCCACTTGCGAGACTTGAACTCGCGACCTACGCATTACGAATGCGTCGCTCTACCAGCTGAGCTAAAGTGGCATTAGCGGCTACAAAAGTAATAATTATTTGATAAGAAAAAATCAATTCAATAAAAATTATATAGTTATAAAATTATTTTTATACTGCGGAAAGGAGAATCTCCGTTTCAGGCCTCCATTTATTTTCCGACCACCTGGAACACCTGCCGTAAAGTATTGCCATCGTTATCCACAATAGTCAATACATGACGTCCTTCCGGCAAATCAACTTCCATTTGGTGAATATGCCGGGTAAAGCCTAAATAATGATCGTCAATATGCCAGTACACTTCTGCCAAAAGGTTCCGGTGAGCGAGTTCAAATACGACGGCACCTCTTCTTCCGCCAAAATCCCGGGGAATAAATACCCGCATCCCTTTCTGCGGATAGATCATTTCCATAACATCTCCGCCAAGCGGTTCACATCCGGCACGATACGGGGGCAATTTCCGGTAATCACTATGAGTACGAGAATAATACCATTCCTGTACAGGAGTCAATACAAACCAAGGCTTCACCTGTATATTATAAACCGGTTCACAATCTGAATTTACCTGCCATTTTCCCGTAAGGTCTAAACTTATCAAACGATGGTAAGGACAGAGGTTTGTTTTGCTCCCGGCCTCACATACTTCAAGGGTATCTTTTTCTTCACAGATCATGGAAGCCCGGTAGCCGCTTTTGCGGCATATTACCGCCTCACGCATTTCTTCCGACGGCTTATATAAATGTCCCTGTACAGGCAACAATCCCGCCACTTCAAAAAGAATAGGTGCGGCAGCCCTCACGCCGACAAGTCCCGGACGTCCTTCCCCGTCGGAATTGCCAACCCAGACGCCAACAATCCAATCGGCATTTACTCCAATTGCCCAGGCATCCCTATACCCGAAACTGGTTCCGGTTTTCCAGGCTAAATCCAAATGCGAGGCAAAATTCTTCCATCCCGATTCCAGCTCAGGTCGCTCAACCTCCCGCAGAGCTTCCAAAGTCAACCAAATAGAGGCAGCACTTAAGGGAGCTTTGTCGGCAGCACAAGGAGTTGATAAAAAAGATGTTCCGCTTTTCCGGCATTCCGTTTTTTCTTTCCATATTTTCAAACGGCTATATTCTCCCTCATAGTATTGTCCGTCCGTCTCATTATAATGCCGTAAAACGGATACCATTCCTCCATACATATTACATAAATCCCACAAAGAAGTCTCTCCTCCTCCCAGAATAAGGCTTAAACCATAATCATCCGGCGGTCGGTTTAAACTATGTATCCCCAACAATTTCAATTCTTTATAAAAACGGGAATAATTATACTCCTTTAATAAACGTACGAAAGGGATATTCAAAGACATTGACAAAGCCTTATCAGCAGGAACGACCCCCTGAAACGTACGGTTAAAATTAGAAGGCGCATACCCTCCGAAACGGGACGGGATATCCGGGACTAACGTTTTGGGTAAGATATATCCGTTCTGCTGCCTCAGAGCATACAAAGCCGGCTTTAAAATACTTCCCGAACTCCGGACGGACGGAATCATATCAACTTCATTTCCCCGGCTATTTCCCCAAGCCGGTGTATTCCCCACATAAGCCCGGAC
>JAEXFF010000237.1 GCA_023400335.1 Bacteroidota bacterium | reverse complement strand
GAACTGGCTTGGAGAAATGCCAGTCATATTACGGAACTGTGTACTTAAATGTGCTGCGCTTGAGTAATTAAGCTTATCGGCAATTTCGCTAATGGATAATTCATCATACACCAACAGTTCCTTTATACGTTCTATTTTCTGAATGATGTAGTATCTTTCTATACTTATGCCATTCACTTCGGAAAACAACTTGCTAAGGAAACTGTAATCGTGATGGCACTTATCCATGAGATAATCAGACAGGTTTGTCTTGGACGAATTATCGTTATAATGCACTAATTCAATCACCCCAACTTTTATTTGTTCGATAATCCGCATCCGTTTATCATCTATCAACTCAAATCCGTATGCTTCAAGAACAGGCTTTATGACAGCACGTTCCTCTGCATTTATCGGTTCTTGCAAAATAGCTGTCCCCAGTTCAACACTAAGTGGAGTAAACCCCATTCTTTTCAGTGCTTCTGTAACAACCATAATGCAACGGTTACAAACCATATTTTTAATGTGAATAGTATTGTTTTTCATCATATATCCATCGTTTCCGCAAAGTTAATAACAATACACTGCTTATCGTTTGGCAAGCTCTGAATATTCTCAATATTTAAGGCTTGCAATTTATTGATAGCGTTTATTGTTTCTTCATTTTTTGCAAATTTACGAATCGGGTAGTGCAACCTAATTGCAAAGTTGAGTAACCTGAATTAGGTGTAAGGTGCAAGTATATATCTATATATAGCTTGCACCTTACACCTAAGCTGAAACATTTATATTCAGACATTTGCGTAATTCAAAAAGAAGCAGTATCTTTGAACCGAAGTTTTAGGCAGACAATGAACAGCCAAAGGACGACAGAGAAACGTCTTTTTTGAAACCTAAATTGTACCCCCTAAGGCATTGACATATTGATAAAGAGTTGAATTAAAGCGACATAAGGAGATAGGTTCATTACCCTGTCTCTCCGCAAAGAGTGAAAGCAAAATTAAGAAAGACCCTGTAAATTAATAGTTTACAGGGTCTTTACTTTCCGGCAAAAATAGCAGAAATCAGGGACACTCACATATTTTGAAAAATGTCACCAATTTCCAGTCATGTCGTTTTCGTCCAATGGTTTGCTATATTTTGTACAACGCCAAATTCAACTTCATTACCTATTTTTATCAACCTCAGAACAACTTTAAAAGTAGGAGAAAAAAACTTTAAAATCCTGTTTTTCATCAAAAAACAAAAGTGTCTAAAAACGGTGAAACACCTGTTTTATTAAGGGTAACAGTAAACAAATCAAGGGTAGAAACGTCTGTCCATCAACATCCTCTTATGCCCCTATACGCTAAGGAAGTATATAATCACCTAATCAAATATTCTGTCCTCTATAGCACCTTCCCCCGTCCCTGGGTACTATTCGCTTCTCAAGGATTTCACGGGATTAATCGTAGCTGCCTTGATACTTTGCCAACCCACAATAAGTAAAGCAATAGAGGCTGCAAACGCACCGGCAATCCCAAAAATCCACCCGTTTAAATCGATTCGGTAAGCAAAATTACTTAACCAACTGGACATCGCATACCAAGCAAACGGACAAGCTAAAATAAAGGCCAGAATTATCCATTTCATAAAGCTACCCACTAATATATGCAATACTTCCGTCACTGAAGCCCCATTTACCCGCCGGATTCCGATTTCCTTTACCCGTTGCTGAATAAAGTAAGTAGCCATAGCCAAAATGCCCATCATCGACAAAATAATGGCTAAAACAGAAAAGTAACCGATCAGACGTCCCGTACGCTCGCTGTTTTCATACCATTGATTGATGGTTTGATCCATAAACTCAGCTTCAAACGGGACCCCACCTGCAAACTGCCGGTATGTTTCTGTCACTTGTTTAAATATTTTACCTATATGGGGAGAATCTATTTTCACTAAAATGGACCAAGGCCACTCCCCCTCTTCCAACGGAAGAAACCAAGCCGGTCCGACCTCTTCTGTAAGATCACGAAAGTGAAAATTCTGTACGACACCTACTATCGGTACACTCCTCTCTCCGAAAAGATTGCATTCTGTAGGATTTTCACCCAATTCTAATGCTTTTACCCCGGCTTCATTCAACCATAATCCTCGTTTCGATTCTGCCACATCGTTCCTCTTCACCTTGATTCCCATCAATTGAAAAAAAGCCGTATCAATTTTAAATTCCTGAAAACTAAGCGGTTTTTCTTTATACATAAAAGATTGATTGTTTCCGCCATCTACCGGACTTCCACACACAAATGATACTCCGACTACTCCGGGTATTTGAGCAAACTCACTTCGCAACCCCATCTTTTGCGCCCCGCTTATCGCATTGTTATCTATATAAATTATATTCTCTTTATCGAATCCCAGATTATAATTACGTAAGAATTCTGTCTGCTCCCAAATCACTATTGTACAAACGATTAAAATAATCGCTACGGTATACTGAAATGAAATCAAGGCTTTACTGTAAATTCCTTTTGTCTTTTTACGAAAAGCCCCTTTTACGACATCGACCGGATTGAAACGAGTAATCAAATAAGCCGGTGTAATACCCGCAATCAATCCCAAAACCACTACCCCCAGTATAGCGATTCCTACAGCCATCCCTGTGAATTGGACTCCAATCGATACATTTGTATTCAGTAACTGATTAAAAACTGGCTGAAATAACAAACTCAAACCAATAGCCAATCCAAAAGAAATAAAACAAAGCGCTTCCGATTCCAGAATAAATTGCCGGAATAAATGCCGGTTGTCGGTTCCCAACAATTTTTTAATCGCTGCTTCTTTAGCCCGGAATCCTGCCTGAGCTACCGATAAATTATTATAATTGATCATAGCCAACAACAAAATCACAAAGGCAATAGCCGCCAGCAACATCACCAGCATTTTACTATTTCCATGTATTCCCTGTCCGCTTTTTCCGCCAAAATAGGTTTCCGTCAAAGGCTCAAAGGCAAACTCTTTTTTATACCCCCGTTTATACATCCAGTAATTCTCCTGAAAATCTTTTAGCACCAACGGAGCTTTCGCTCTCAAGTCTGTCCCTTCTTTAGCCAGAAAATACAATCCGAAAGAACTATTCCCATTATTCTGAAATAAAGCCGGATTATCCCAAAAATCAGCCAAAAAAGGAAAAGGTAATAAACCGTCACAGGAATTGAAATGGGTATTATCCGGCATATCCTCCATAATTCCCGTAATAATTAATTTAAAATTTCCGTTAATATTCACTTCTTTGCCTATCACTTCCTCATCCCCAAACAATTTCCGGGCATACGAACGGGTGAGTACTACCGAATTCCGGCCTTTCAACACTTCTGCCGGTTCCCCCTCCAACAAACGGAAAGAAAACATTCTGAAAAAGGTGGAATCCACCATCAAAAAATTAAACGTAACTTTCTCGTGTTGTAAGTTCTCTATAAAACCGGAATTTTCATGCAAACGGGTATAGCATTCGATCTCCGGATATTTATTTTGCAATTCTCCTCCTATCAATGTTCCAAACCCCGATTGTATTTCATTTACTGCCCGAAAGATCCGGTCTTTGTTTTTATGAAACTGATCCACTGATAATTCCTGACGGATATAAGCTCCTAACAAGATTACAAAGGTCAACGAGAAAGCAAATCCCCAAACAGTGATACCTGTATATAATTTATTTCGACATAGATTCCGGAAAAATAAATTGATATTCGAAAGACTCATTATTTCAACCGATTTATTGCTGTAAAGATAAACAATATTTGTACCATTTACGTATATAATTATAAATCAATCACATACAACAATGTCTTTCTTTTATATTGTCTATTTTTTAGACAATCTCTGTAAAAATTATGGACATATATGTATAAGGCATTTTCTTCCGGCCTTATATTATAGCACCTTCCCCCGTCCCCGGGGATAAAACCAACAATATTTATTCATTATCAACAATATACAACACCAAAAAAGAAACTCATCCTTCTTTATGTCCGTAAAAAAATACATATTGTCCGGAAATTTCTGGCATCCCTTTTTTCCCATGAGAGAATTAAAAAGAGAATTATTAACCCATAAATATTGAATATATGAATCCAGATACACCACGAGAAGGGAAGGGCACTATTGCCATTGAGAAGCAGACGTCTAAAATACCGTCTGGAGTTTATTTAACAGCTGCACTGACAGCTATGGGGCTTTCATTAGCCTTAAAATGTATGAAACGTAACCATGCCGCATTATTTGTCGGACAATGGGCAGCTCCTTTTTTGATTATGGGGCTTTACAATAAGATTGTCAAAACAGAAGGCCACGATTAAATACAGGTCCTCAAAATTTAAGTTGTGCCGGTTTACTTTTTATTTTCAGAACCGGAATTTGTTTCCTACGTAAAGAAAAAACTTTACAAAACAGAACCAGTTCCCTTTCTCTTATAAAAGTTATTCCGGCATAATTTTTAAGAAATCTATTGATCCGAACTTATTATTTCCAACGGATATCCTATAAATAAACCGTTTTCAATCACTCCGGTAATGGCTTTTATTTCCGTTTCTAAATCAGCGGAAATCTGTTCAAAACGGACATCCAAAATAAGATTATTATTTTCTGTAATGACAGGCCCGTCTTTTCCTTTTGCCGGACGCAGAACAATTTCCGTAGCTCCGAGCTGCCGGATTTTATTTTCAACATAAGTCAAAGCGTCCGGAAATACCTCAACGGGAACGGGGAATTTAACGCCTAAACGGGAAACAAATTTCGATTTATCCGCCACAATGCATACTTCTTTACTACTCCGGATTAACAGTTTTTCCTTAAACAAAGCTCCCCCACGTCCTTTCAGCAAATTATGTTCCCCGTCAATTTCATCTGCTCCGTCAAAAGTCCAATCCGGTCTTTTTTCCCAAAGAGTCGTCTGCGGAATACCAAATTGCAAACAAGCCATTGCACTTTCGATAGATGCCGGAATAACGGTTATATGCAAATTTTCTTCCCGGATTCTTTCCCCTAAAGCCTGTATTGTCAGGTAGACCGTAGAACCGGAACCTGCCCCTATTGTATCGCCGTTTTTGGCTCTTTCTGCCAGTTTCCGGGCTACCCCCTTTTTGGCTTCCCGGTTCAAAATCGCTCCTGACCAGCCTGAACGAAAGAGGAGATTATTTTTCCATTGCATTGTCTTCATTTTCAACGTTAATATTCATCTAGTAATTTGGCCTGAAGGACGGTCTCATCTTAAAATTTGTATTACGCATATCTTTGGAAAATTTTTTATCCTAAAAGTTTGTATACAATTTACGATTTACATAATACAAATGAATTTAATTTAAAGACCGGAATCTTTTATTGCAAAAATAGGGAATAAATGAATAGGGTGTATGGGCTTGCAACCGGGTTCTAATTTACATTAAAAGTATCCCGAAGTAAATTTTCTGACCTCCTGATATTTCAGGGTATTCATCCCCAGGCGATTAAATCGCAATAATCTGCCGTAGTAGCATTGGAAAAAATTGTGGGCAACAAATTTCCGAACTCTTCCACTAACGCGTCTATAATTTCCTGCTAATTTTCAGCTAAAGCCAATCCGATCACGGGTCTTAAATATTTCATCCAGTCTCCATTTTGCATTTCAGAAATAAAACCTGCCACTTCATTTACATTGGTTTCCCTATTACTCACTATATCGGATAAAGTAGCTGGCTCCACCGTCTGTATAATATTATCCGACCGACAAAAACATCCCTTATTTTGCCTGTCCGGATGGTTAAAATTATAGAAAGGAACCACCTGAAACGGATTTCCATCTCTCCCCATATCTGTAAAAGGAGAAGGACGATATGCCTGAGAGGGAGAACGCCAAATAAGGAAATCGCCGTATTTATCCGATAAAAAATGAATGCCGGCACCGTAATTAACCATTTTTTACCGGACTGATGATAAGTCGCATTTCCTCCGGCTCTCACTCTTCGGTTACAATCTCCCTGCTGGTATCCCTTATCCGAAAAGATATTCATTCTTCTGCACTCATCAAAATTTCCAATACGACGGGAATGAGAGAAATCAATCCCTTCTGCAAGCATAACAATTTCATAAAAACCATTTATGACCCAAGCGCCCCTTTGGTTTCTCCTTTTAACTGATAAGCGACATTTACCCCGCCAAAGGTTCATTCGTCTTCTCATTGTAAATATACCCACCACTTCCTGCCTCATCCGGTAGAACATATAAAACGAAGTATACACAAACATAACATTAAACTTTTCATATCCCCTTCCTCAGTACAATCTTTGCCCTCTCTATTCACCTACTGTAAATTTTATTTTTACATTTTATAATTTAACTATGTAATCTATATGCCAAAAACTATTTTACAAGTACTCTAAATTAAAGAATATGTACTCATTATTAAAGATAAGTGCTAAAATATAACATTCTCTTATAGCAATTGTACAGCAGTGGTTATATGCGTCATCATATAATTGTGTGGGCAGAAACACCATATAAAGCGTCTCAATCGTAATAAACCAAGAGAAAATCACGAAATACTATCATACATACTTTGTATCCGAATATAAATTCTTCACTTCATAATTTCATTCACAATAACCGTCATTCTAAAAATTCTGATAAATTGCTATCGTGATACAAAAACACTCAAAAACAATTAAATGAATCAGATGAGCAAAACAAATAAGACTTCTTTCTGTATAAATACACTTATATAGAAAAAACTTTTAATTTATTTCATTTCTACTGGTAGCCAGTAACAGATCCGAAGTAAATATTATACAGCTTTTCAAAAACGAAAATCTATTATAAGCATTACTGAATGTGATCTTTATTTATTCATACGTTATTTTCTGCTTTCCATGGAAATCTTACTCTCTTCCCCGTCACATATTCTCTATACATTTAAATATCTCAACCTATTTCAAAAGTATAGATTAGTTTATATCTTTGAATACGACAAAATCCTAATCAGTCCGATACAATTTATGAAAAATTTCTGTTTACTCTTGCTTTTAAGTCTATTTCCCTTTTCATCTAAACCTCAAATTTATACGCCAGACTGGGTATCTTTAGATAAACGTCCGTCCCCTGCCTGGTTCAAAGACGCTAAATTTGGAATTTTTATTCATTGGGGATTGTATTCCGTTCCCAGCTGGTCTCCCAAAGGTACTTACGAAGAATGGTATAAATACTGGCTTGACAATAAAAAACTATTCGGGAATGGGGATTTTAAAGGTACGGAAGTCTATGATTACCATTCAAAAACATATGGAAAAGACTTTGAATACGCGAATTTCGCTCAAATGTTCAAGGCACAGGATTATGATCCGGAAGCTTGGGCCAAATTATTTCTGGAGGCAGGAGCCAAATATGTCGTCCTGACAACCAAACACCATGAAGGTTTTGCCTTATGGCCTAGTAAAGAGGCCTCACTTGCTTACGGGCGTCCCTGGAATTGTATGGAAACCGGAGCTCAACGGGATCTGGTAGGAGAATACGCTAATGCGCTTCGACAAGCAAACCTAAAAGTAGGATATTATTTTTCATTACGGGAATGGGGAAATCCTCTCTATCAACCCGAGACAATGGCACTCTTCGTAGAAAAACACTTTTTCCCCCAATTCAAAGATTTAGTAAATAATTACAAACCCAATTTAATCTGGGTAGACGGTCCGGACCAATATACAGATAAACAATGGAGAACACCGGAAATACTCGCTTGGTTATACAATGAATCTCCCGTCAAAGACAGTGTTGTTGTCAATGACCGCTGGGCCCAAAATACAGGACAGCGTCATGGAGATTATTATACTTGTGAATACAGTAAAAACAATAGTACCTTCAATAAACCCTGGGAAGAATGCAGGGGAATTGGCTTCTCTTTTGGACTTAATCAAAATGAAGATATTGAAGATTATACACAACCACAGGCTTTGATATTAACCCTGGTTAATATTGTCAGCCAAGGTGGGAACTTTCTTTTAGGAATCGGTCCAAATGCCAATGGAAAAATTCCACCGATTATGCAAGAACGTTTATTACAAATAGGACAATGGTTAAAAGTAAACGGAGAAGCTATTTACGGTTCACACCCTTGGAAACAAAGTATCCAATGGTCAAAAGGCGATCAAAACTGGCAAACAGAAGGGAAGCTTTATGTCAGTGGGAATGAAATCCTGAAACAAACAGTCGACCCGGAACCAGGATACGCCGTAAAAGAAGTATTTTTCACAGCCCAAGACAACAGTTGTATCTATGCAATCCTTCCCCATTTTCCCCAAGGGAAACTCATTTTAAAAAATGTCTATTCAACACCCAAAACCAAAGTCAGTTTATTAGGTTTAAAGAAAAAAATCAAATGGAAACAGAAAGGGGATAATTTAATAATCAATATGCCTTTGATTTCATACGACGAAGTCCCTTGCAACTACGCCTGGACATTAAAACTAGAAAATGTTATTTAATAAAAATCGGATCGGATGATTTATTAACAACACCAAAAGTTTACAGAACAATAAAACAAAAACAATAATCTGACTGGAACTTACCGGACAACTCAATGAGAAACTGATTTTCGGTTCTGATAAAAAAATACATCTGCAATATTTGTCCTGTCAATATATTTCTCCCGAAAGCAGTCATCTGTTATTCAACTATAAATAAATTTGAACATTTAAACAAATAAAATTCGAATCTCATCGTTCTCCTCCGAAAGTTTTTCACGCTGAAAAAGATTTTGATTCCTTTCCATTTAAAAATAAATTGTTAAAAATTAGGATATTTCTATAATATCTTTAAATTTGTTGTTACATTATGTTTTATTATATTATCATATTCAAATTATTATTATAAATAAATCAAAATTGGAATATTTAAATCACAAATTATAACAAAAAAAATTTATTAAATCAACTATACAGAAACAAAAGACAGTCAGTCAACATTGAATGATTTTATTTCTTTTATTGTGGTTAAGACAGAGAATAAAATAGAAATTCAACAGATCGTGTTATGAAAAAAATTCAATTAAAATTTCAGAAGGAAGTAATTTCTGTATTATCAGATACTGAATTATCTAAATTTTTGGGCGGTGCTAAAAAAATTTATTCAATCGATGCTTGTAATACAGAAGAAGAATGTAATAGCATTGTAAACTGTGACAGTCAACAAGAAAGTTGCCAAGGTAAATGTCTTAGCAACGGCCTGGGAGGCGGTAATCGCCCGGTAATTGGGGTAGATACAGATCAATCGACTCCCCAATATTGTGAATTAGCCTATACTTGCCGCTGTCCGGAAACTACATTTTGTCAGGAATCAAACTTGTGTGTATCAGAAGCATTATAAAAATAATAACTGTCAATCCACTTTTAAAATTCCTAAACTCGAACGATACAATTATGAAAAAAATTCATTTAGATTTTCAAAAAAAAGTAATTTCCACTTTATCCGGAAATGATTTATCCCGTTTACAAGGAGGGAATACAGCGTTTTCCTACAATAGTTGTCCGACAGTCGACAGCCAGTGCGGAGCGACCAATGCATGTACAGATCAGGACAGTATTCAGGGAAATTGTCTGAGCGACAACAATGGACACGGAGGAAAGTTACATTATCGCCTAGACCCCATACCCAATAGTGGCAGTTGTGACAGCTGTTATACATACGAATGTCTGTCAAAACATGAATGTGCTCCAATAGAAATTTTACCAGATATTTAATTTCTTTGTTTCATATATTTTAAAAGTTTAAAAATGAACAAAATAAAACTTGAATTCCGGAAAAAGATAATCTCTAAATTATCCGGAAATGAGCTTGCAAAGTTCCAGGGTGGGAACACGGCATTTTCTTATAACGGATGTGCGACTGTAGACAAGCAATGTACAGCCTCCCGGGAATGTACAGACCAAGATAGCTGGCAGAACAAATGCCTTAGCGATATTTATAATACCCAGAAGTGTGAGACAAATTTATGTGAATTTCCGGTAGGACCGGAAGATCCCGGTACTTGCGGATGCGTAACCTATGACAACTGTGAATCTCTATTTATAGCTTGTGAAGCCTTATAAAATACAAACTCAGTCATTCATTTGTAACAACAAATATGAAAAAAATAAAACTTGAATTCCGGAAAAAGGTAATTTCTACATTATCCGGAAACGACTTAGTTCAAATCAGGGGAGGAAATACGGCTTTTTCCTACAATAGTTGCCCATCTGTCGATCATTATTGTCAAGCAACTGGTAAATGTACAGACAAGGATTCTGTACAAACAGTGTGCCTACTGGAATCTAAAAATTGCATAACCAAAGAATGTCTCGGTCCTGTTAACCCTGTTGATCCCGGGACATGCGGATGTGCCACTTATAGTGAATGTAAAACAGCAGACAATTGTATAAAATTATAAACAAAAAATTACCCAATTCCCATATATTTTTTAAAACCGACAAAAAGAAAGATTAAAAATTACATTATGAAAAAAATCAATTTAGAATTCCGCAAAGAAGTTATCTCCACTTTATCCGGGAAGGAACTCTCTAAAATCCAAGGAGGAAATACAGCTTTTTCGTATAACAGTTGTCCTACAGTAGACGGCCCCTGTACAGCCACAAACGAGTGTACAGACCAGAATAGCGTACAAAAAAAATGTTTCAGTGATGCAGGTTGTAAAGGAGGTTCCACAGAGCCGTATCAATCTTATTTTACAGACGATATTCCTGTGGCACATGAATCTTGTGGTTGCGTCTCTTATGGCGGATGTGATACGCTTGATTATTCTTGTCTGATTGAGGAATAATGGAAATATAAGATTGTCCTGAATTGTTTGACAATAGGAAAAGGACAGTTATTATATTATTTACTGAAATAACATGAAAAAGTTAAATTTAACATTCCGGAAAAAAGTCATATCCCTATTATCCGGAAAGGAGCTCTCAAAAGTTCAGGGGGGAAATACGGCTTTTTCCTACAATAGTTGTCCGACAGTAGACGGTCCCTGTACGGCTACAAGTGAATGTACAGACTTAGATAGCTGGCAAGGCAAATGTTTTAGCGATAAAGCCTGTGGAAGTATATCCAACGATCCTGTATTGGAGCAGGCCCCCGAAAAACATCCAAGCGATTATTGTCAGATTTTTTCAGATAACGATAATGAATGAAAGACAGAATAAAAGAATTTATATTTTTAGCTAATAACATACCCCATTTACATTATGAAAAAAATCAATTTAGAATTCCGCAAAGAAGTTATATCTACTTTATCCGGTAATGAACTCTCTCAAATTCAGGGGGGAAACACGGCTTTTTCCTATAATAGCTGTCCCACAGTAGACGGTCCCTGTACGGCATCAAGCGAGTGTACAGACCAAGACAGCTGGCAGGGTAAATGCCTTAGTGATTTATCCTGTAGAAGCGGAAGCGGAAGCACAGAGCCACAACTAGAACACAAAATAGAGGAAGGGACTCTAGTCGAAGAAAGCGGTTATTGTGTTACAGTTCCTAGTTTTGATACGATATGTCAAACTCCTTCGAAATAAAAGAAAACATCTTTTATATTATTTCTAAATCTAAATTATGAAAAAAATTAAATTAGAATTTCAAAAGGAAGTATTATCCACTTTATCCGGAAATGAACTTTTAAAACTCCGGGGAGGGATGGCTAATTCTGATTATGGCAAGTGCCCAACGGAAGATTATGCGTGTGCAGAAAGCGGTAACTGTGATACCTGGCAATTGGAATGTACCGTAGAACCTATATCCCAAAAATGCGAATCAGAAAAATGCATAGGACCGGAGCCTCCAACCGAAGGTCCGGTAATAAGTTGCGGCTGTGCTACTTTTGATTGTAAAACGATCGTAATTGCCTGTTACGTTCAATAAGATCGTTTCTCCTCTTCATTTTTCAAGAGGAGAAACTTCATTTTACGTATATTTCAATCCAATCCTACCCAACGGGCCAAATCGTTATAACCTTTTATAATATCCTTGGCAATATTCACTCCTGCCTTTACTCCTTCCACTATTTTAGATAAATGAGAATCCGGATTTCCCAATTCTTCTGTCAGGCGTTTTAACCGGTTCAAAACCCCTTTTTTCTTCATTTCCTCCGGTGTTTTATAAGACTCAGCCTTTTCCAGCATTCCCGCCATTGTCTCCAATTCCCGGGCTTCTTCTTTTTTCCCTTTTTCATTTAATAACTGGGCTAAATCGTTTAAACACCCCTGTACCCGGATATTACAGTCGTAAAAATTAAAATTATTCCGTACAGATTTATTGATCAGAATTCCTTTCCCTCCGATAATATTCTCAGCATTTATGTTATAATTCACCACATATTTATCCATATCAATATTCTGTTGTCCGATATCGTCATAATAAGGCACTTTATCCTGAGCATGATTAAATATCTTTTTATCTGTAAGCCATAAAATATCTTCCTCTTTCCCGGGAATCTCTCCAAAAATTTTAATGGCATACCTCAACTCCGGTTTACGGGTTTTATACGAATTGAAGATATCATTAAGTGTTTTCCGAAGAGCAGTGAGATAAGCTGTTTTCTGAAATCCTTTTACCGAGACACTGATTGTACGGTCTTCCTCTCTTACCAGGGCAATGGTACCGCAACCGTCTTCCAGAATAGCCCCGTATCTCCATACCTGATAAAATCCTCCTTCGTGTTTAATTTCCCGGTTGTGTCTGACAATAAATCGGGAAACAGTATTGGAAGGTAAAGGCTGTTCGGAACGATATTGTAACATAAGGCTATTTCCAATAGGGAAATCAGGCAAACGGACAGGACGGTCTTCCTGCAGGAGATGAGGAATAATCAGGCATCCGCCCTCCTTTGTTTCATAAGCCAACTCATAAAATATCATCAATCGGAAAATAAACGGATGTTTTTCTACCGGATAACGATCCGTTTCTTCCCGGAATACCGTTTCAAAATCTTTCAACGTCAGGGAATACCGCTGTTCCTGATGTACCCAGTTGATAATTTTATATACGCCTTGACTGATCCATTCGGGATTCAATACCAAAGTGTCAAACTCCTCCATATCCTTATACCAAAGACTGATACCCAAAGCATGTAAGTTTTTCAGCAATATCTCGATGTTCTGTACATAATATTTCCGGGCAATTCTCTCCAATTCACTTTTTGTAATATGTTCTTTTTTCTTCACGGGATCGCTCGGAATAAAATATTCTTCCAGTTCCTCTTTTACTTTATAATAATTTTGCGGAATTTCCTGGTTATTCCAGGAAGGATGGCTATTGATATAGTTCACTACAAATTCCCGGAAATCAGCTAATTCCGACTTATTATCCCGGATAGAAAAAGAATAATAAGCTGCTATCGGATACTGTTCTTTCAACGAATTAATAGGAATATCAACCTTGTGAAGGTCCCGCTCATTCACCAGAATAATAGCTTCTGAATCCCCTCCGTAATTTGTCATATGGTTTAACCAATATTCAAGACGGTTTCTTCCTTCAGTGCGTCCATCATAAACGATAATGTACAAGCAATGTTCCGAAAGAAAAAACTGATGTACAGCATGAGTAACCGTATGGCCCGCAAAATCCCAGATGTGTACGTTTACATTTTGCTTCTCCAATTCCCAAAGTAAAGTATCCACTCCGGCAGTGCTCTCATTATCTTCTGTCATCGGAGCTTTGGGATCAATCAGACGTCTGGCTAAACTCGTCTTTCCGGCTCCTTTATCTCCCAGGATAATGATACGGGCTTCATTGAATTGTATGGCCCCCTGCTTTTCCAGTTCTTCCAGATAATGGCCCACCGCTGCAGCTCCTTGTTCCCGGATTTCTTTAGGTACGCTCAGGCGCCGTTTTAAAGCTTCCCGGTCAAAAGTAAATCCGTTGCGGTAAATATTCCGGTATAAACGTCCCCAATAGACACAATCTTCTGCCCGCATAGCCTCTTCCCAAACCGACCAAAGCTTGTCATACTTTTTCTGTAATTCCTGAGCTTTTAAAGAAGACGGCATTTTTAAACCTCTCAAATCCCGTAAAAGCAATGAAATGAAATCCGGTTGTTCGCCCCAATAATCTTCCGCTGCATATATCAAGTCTGTTGCTGCATACACAGCATAATATTTATCCAGCAAAGAATAGACAGCATCCGTAACGGTAAAAATGGCATAAGCCACTGTATTGCGATGAACTGTAAAAGCCAATCCTTCGGTATTCTCCACAGCAACACCGGCTACATCATAAAAACCTTCTTCTTTCCTTTGTAAAACAGCCCAGATATTTTTATCCAGCGTAGAAAAAATTGTATATAAAAATTGCTGCCGCTCCTGTTTTCCCCAATAATTAAAATTCCCTTCCATACTTAAAAAAGGCAAAGCCCGGAC
>JAEXFF010000197.1 GCA_023400335.1 Bacteroidota bacterium | reverse complement strand
ATGAATATCCCGAACCTCGTTTATGTATACCTGGCTTATGCCCAACCGGAAAACCTGCTGCTGATCTCCTCTTGCGTCGCTATCGAACAATTTGGTTACGGGTTCGGCTTCACGGCCTATATGCTTTACCTGATTCTCTTCAGCGCCGGAGAACACAAAACAGCACATTACGCCCTTTGTACGGGATTTATGGCCCTGGGACTTATGCTACCCGGAATGGGTTCCGGATATATACAGGAACATACCAGTTATCTGACCTTTTTTATGTGGGTGATGCTCTGTACGATCCCTAGTTTCCTGCTACTCCGTTTTGTAAAAATCCCTGAAAATTAACTGTCATGAATGCCTGGCTCTCTATTTTTATCTTAACCGTTTATTTTACACTTATCCTTCTGATTTCCTGGTATACTTCCCGGTATTCCAATGCCGCAGACTTTTATAAGGGAGGAGGGAAATCCCCTTGGTGGGCCGTTGCTTTCGGAATGATTGGTACCACTCTTTCCGGAGTCACTTTTATTTCAGTGCCAGGTTGGGTATCTTCCCCGGCCAAAATGACTTATTTTGCTGTTATTCTCGGAAATTTCGTAGGTTATATCCTGATCGCCCACTTCTTATTGCCTTTGTATTATAAGCTAAATCTAACTTCTATCTACACTTATATCGAACAAAGATTCGGTTATCATGCTTATAAAACAAGTGCTTCCCTTTTTTTGCTTTCCAAAATGATCGGAGCTGCTTTCCGGCTTTTTATCGTCACATTGGTATTGCAAATTACAATCTTTGCTCCCTTACATATACCGTTTGCCCTGAATGTGGCTGTTTCCGTCTTTATTTTATGGGCTTATACTTTTAAAGGAGGCATCAAAGTCATTATCTGGACAGACCTTATTCAAACTTTTTTTCTGATATTCGCTGTCCTGTTTACCATTTTTTCTATACAAAAAGCCCTTGGCTTTTCTTTTGGGGAAATGCTTTCCTCTATTGCTCATAATCCGCAAGCCCAAATTTTTGATTTTCAAAACTTTTGGTCTAATCCCAATAATTTCTGGAAACAGTTTATCGCCGGTATATTCATTGCCATCGTTATGAATGGCCTGGATCAGGATATGATGCAAAAAAATTTAAGTCTGAAAAATATCCGGGAAGCCAAAAAGAATTTTCTCTCTTTCAGTCTGGCGTTTATACCCGTCAATTTTATATTTATGTGCCTGGGTGTTCTGTTTTTTATTTATATGCAAACCTACGGAATCCCTATTCCGGCTAAAACAGACAGTATTTATCCTCTTTTAGCCACCCACTATCTCTCCCTTAGCACCGGCATTTTCTTTATGCTGGGAGTAATCGCCGCTGCCTTTTCCAGTGCTAATTCGGCTTTGATTGCCATGACCACCTCATTCACTGTCGATATCTTGAACATACAAAAGCAAACGGAAATACGGCAAAAGCACATTCGTTTCTATACGCATTTGGTCAACGCAGCCCTCTTAGCTTCGGTTATTATCGCATTTAACGCTTTTAATAACGAAAGCGTAGTATACGCTATTTTCAAATTCGCCGGTTATACCTACGGTCCTTTATTAGGTCTCTTTTTTATCGGAATCTTTTTTAAAATCCGGATACAGGACAAAGCCATTCCTTACATTGCCCTTTTTTCTATCCTCTCTACCATTCTCATCGACCGTTATTCTACTTTCCTCCTAAATGGCTATCGCTTCGGCTTTGAAATTCTCCTGATCAACGGACTTATCACCGTCCTTGGCCTCCTCCTCTTTCATCGCCGGTGACAAAGGGACGGTTCTTTTGTCACCATTTCTTCAAAATGTTTTTAATTCAACTTATGAAACACCATACCTCAAAATACAATCTGTAACAAAACGAAAGATCATTTATAAAAGCCACAAGCCATTTGCAGTTCTATATCAGATATAAAATTCGGTTTATAAAAGGGGACAAGGGGACGGTTCTTTTGTCACCTTTTTGTCACTTCTTTAATTTTCCCTTTTATAAACCGAAATCAATAATTGAATTAATCGTAAGCACTAACACATGCCTGTTTACAACTGATTTTCAAAGTCCGCTGATTCTTTTAATATTTTCCTAATTTATTCTGATAAAAGCTATTACAGACTTTAAGTTCCCATTAATTCCGATCAGTTACTTAACCTGCAGTGAGACATAAGGCCAAGTTATGTGTGCTTAAATTTTCACCTTTTTATAATGCTGTTCCCCATTCTTTAAAAATATGGTGACAAAAGAACCGTCCCCTTGTCACATTAGAAGCCTGTTATGCTTTTCCAGGTATATTCTTTCCAAATATTCCCGTTGATGTTCCCTATTTCGGCACCATTCTGATTGAGTTTCAAATCACAATTGGGAGTAATGGTTTGCGGGTTCTGTACCGGCAAATGAGCAAATACAAGATCTGCAAAAGTAATTTCCCCGCTTGCCCCCAGTTTCAACTCGGCCAAAGAGGTACAATTCCGGAAACTCCATTTGCCTATATTATTGGCAACGGGCAGACTAACGTTCTTCAACAACGTACAATTATTAAATGTTCCGAGACTAATCGTAAGCACATTGGGTAATTCCAGGGTTTCCAGACTGGAACAAGCGGTGAAAGCATAATTCCCAACTGACGTGACCAAAGGTAAACTTACATTTGTAAGTTTTTCACATCTGTCAAATACATAAGTGCCCAAGGTCACAGCTTTAGGCAAAGAAATTTCAGTTATAGAAGCTCGTGCAAATGCGTTATTACCGATGGTCTCTGCTATGGGCAAAGAGATTTCTTTAAGGGCAAGAGCTCCGGAAAATAAATTATTTCCGACAATTTTCATTACAGGAAATGAAATGCTTTCGATAGCAGAACACCCATTAAAAGAATGCCCGTCTGCAGAAGTTTCCACAACCGGTGCGCTGACGGTCTTCAAAGCGGTACATTCTCCAAACATATAGTTAGAAAAAACAGTCAGTTTTGCCATAGAGACACTTTCTAAAGCTGTACATTTCCGGAATGCCTCTTTTCCGCAAGAAATTAATTTGGGCATGTCGAGTGTTACGACCTTAGTATTATAAAAAGCAGAATTACCAATAGTTTCCACGGCACTCATCTGCAGGTTTGTCAACTCATAATCCAGGCAAAAAGCAAAATCCATGACCTGTTTCGCCGAAGTAATATCCACAGTGGTCAATACGGAACATTTATAAAATGCCTTTTCAGAAATGGTTTCAGCTTTAGGTATAGATACGGTCTGAAGAGCAGTACAGGATTCAAAAGCCTGAGTCCCGACAGCGAGCACATTGGGGAAGGACAAACTTTGCAAAGCAGTACACTCCTGGAAAGCCCTCACTCCGATAGACTGGACAACATTGTGACTCGCCTCTGTCAATTTCTCACACATATAAAACATATCCTCCGGAATAGCCTGTAATTTCGGCATATTGAGATTATCCAGGTTTTCGATAGAAGAACAAACAGCGAAAGAAGCTTTTCCGATTTCAAGCAGTTCAGGCAACTGAGCACTTTTAAGCATAGCACAATGAGACAGAAAATTATCTCCGGCTCTGACAAGTTTCGGAAGAGAAACGGATTCCAAGACATCACACCTGTAAAATACACCTGCTCCTGCTTCCGTAACATTGGGAAGATTGACCTCGGCAAGCTTTTTACACATATCAAAAGTACCTTGTGCCAACATTTCTATTTTCGGCATATCTGCCGATAACAGTCCTGTACATTCAGACAAAGCATAATTTCCTAAAGTCTCCAATTCAGGAAAAGAAACTGTTTCCAAATTCATACATCCGGCAAGTCCAAACTGTCCGATACTTTTTAAAACCGGTGTTTCAAGAGATTGTATACTGGAGGCGAAAAGCGAATGCGACCCGATTCCTGTAAGATAAGGAGCCTTAATAGAAAGTAACTGAGGCATAGTGGTTTTCCTGGTTTCCGTATCGTAGAACAGATTATCGGGCATTGTTCCGGTCTCATCGTATAACACAAGGTGTTCAAGAGCTGTAAATTTATTGAGAGCCCTCCAGGCTTCTTCTGAAGGAATAGCTCCTGTAACCGTAAGCGTAGTAATCGTAGCAGCCTGTCC
>JAEXFF010000178.1 GCA_023400335.1 Bacteroidota bacterium | reverse complement strand
GCACAAGGTTATAAAAGGAGAAAAATAATACCAGAGAAAAAGGAAAATATCCAAAACACGGCCGATTTTCTTTAAGGAATGAAAAGAAACCATTTCTTGAAACATCCGGCCGATTTGAAGAATCAATAGCCAAGTCAATATTGCAAAGAAGAGGACCCAGAACGCAAGGACCTGATAGACATAAACAAAATAGAACAGGAAAACACTTAAAGGCAATAGCCAGATCAAAGCCCGCATGTCTTTCCAATGCAGAAAATGCTCCTCCAATCCTAAGCGCTGGCGGATGCGTAAACCCGAGGTCCATTCCCTTTTAAATTCTCCTGCTCTCCCATATATTTTTACCAGATTCCGGATTTGTATCCGAATTTCCTCTTTCTCCGGAAGAATATGACTATTTGCCCTCCTCAAACTGGTCTCCATAAACCACGTAATGCCCGGGACCAGAATCAGTGCCAGGAGCAAATAAGCAACACGCCACAATAAGGAATCTGCAAATAAATAAATGACAACAACAGCACTTATAAACATTCCTCCCTGTAAAATCTTCATGCTCAAACGCTGTTCTCTCAGACGTCGTAAAGCATCTTCCAAACCGGAATAAAAAGTAGGGATAATTACTAAAGTCAATAAAGTACTCATCGTCAAGCCTCCTATAACAGTAATAGCAAAAGGAGCACCTAAACCGGCCACAAATTCTCCTTTCCCCAGCGCTAAAGGTAACATGGCCACAATAGTCGTGATAGCAGTAATCAAAATAGGCCGCAAGCGGGAAATTCCTGCAATGATCAATGCCCTTTGCCTGCTGTTTCCCTGCCGTCTCAGCAAAGAAGTATAATCAATCAATATGATACTGTTATTCACTACAATGCCGATTAATATAATAAAGCCCGTCATGACATTGGCATTCATTACCGAATTATTGGTAAAAAGCAAAGCCAGTAAAGAACCAATTGCAGCTAAAGGAATAGAAAACATTAAGACTACAGGGGCACTAAGTGATTCGAAAACGGAAGCTAATATCATGAATATAATGACAAAAGCCGCGAATATCAGAAAAGTAAACTCTTGTGTATCCTCTTCTTCGTGTACGACTTCTACTGCCAAACCCGTTGGAATATCCGTCCGTTGTATCAATTCATCAATTTCCTGGCGGGCAGTTTCTAAAAATTCTTTGGATTCGTTTACATCCGACGAAAAACGGTAGCTGACTTCTATTTCTTTTTCCTGATTTACCCGGTTAATATTACCATGCCCACGCGTCAGATTAATGCTCCCGAAATTTTTTAATTCGATTAAAGAACCTTTCTCATTCCGAACGAACAGGTTCCGAAGATCTTCCAGCGTTCGTTCTGTTTTTTTATCTTCTTTTTCAGCCTCTGCATACTGTTTGTCTTTAATCAAAACATCATACTCTTCTTCTCCCGCTTTATATTTTATTTCCGTCGTATTTTCAGGTGCAAAATTAGTCAGTTCCGTCATGACATTGGCAGGGGTAACATCGTATATCCCCATCAAATACTGATCAAATTGTATTCTGGATTCGGGTTTCCCTCGCGAAGTATTCACCCATGCATTACTTACATTCTCCAAATCATGAAGCTGATATTCCAGATATTCAGCTAAATTTTCCATTTTTTCAAAATCCTGTCCTTTGATGACAATCTTTTCGCTTTGAGTTCCTAATCCCATAAGCTTCAACAATTCTTGCCCTCCCCCAATCATAGCATTTCCGCCATCTCCCCTGAAATTTTCACTTCCGGTTTTAGCTTCCAGACTGATATCCCTTATCCGAAGCTGCCTGGCCTTAGCTAAAACTACATTCTTCAATTCAGTGAGATCTCTGTGATCCAGTTTCTCAAAATCCTCTCTTAATTTTATCGTTATATTAGCTTCTGCTGCGTAAATTTTTGCTGAGATCTTTTCAACTTCCGGGATCTCTACCAAGACATCCTCATACCGGCGAATCATTTCGTCCGTACGTTCTAACGTATATCCCCCCGGAGAAGTGATATAGACATCAAAAGTATCTGTCTCTATCTCTTTTAAAGTGTTTAAAGTCAGCGTCAGCGATAATGCGACAGTAACCGCCAGTACAAGCAGGGAAATCAACACAACCTGAGTTGGTTTGCGTAAGCAGATTTTTAAAATAGCAATGTAAATCTGTACGGGACGGCTATGTATGGAAAGGGTACTAAAATTTACCCGGTCTTCTCTCCGGGTCATAAAAAAATGAATCGCCATGGGTACCAGCAACAATGCTACTACCAATGAAACGGTAAGGGTAGCAATAATAGAAACTCCCACATGCTCACCTATCAATTTGATCATAAAATTATCGGCAAACAAAAAAGGAAGAAAAACAGTTATCGTCGTGAGCGTGGCTGCTAAAACGGACTTCCACACTTCTTTCGTCCCCCTGATTACAGCCTCTTCTTCCGGAACTCCGGTAGCCCGAAGCCGAAAAATATTTTCCATGACCACCACAGAATTGTCTAACAACATCCCTACAGCCAGGGCAATTCCTGTAAGAGTCAGGGTGTTTATAGTAATGCCGGCTAAATAAAAGAAATAAAAGGAAGAAAATACTGATATGGGTATCGCAAAAGCGATAATTGTAACAATCCTGAAATTACGCAGAAATAAATAAAGAATAAATATGGCCAGAATAGCTCCTGTAATTCCCAGATTTACAATAGTGTCTATATTATTACTCATCGTCTCCGCCACGTCCATATCCACCTGAATACTGACTTCTTTAGCTTCTAATTCTTTATTTAGCTGATCTATTTCCTTCCGTACCTTTTCAGAAAGATCGATGACATTTACCTGAGGGGATTTAGCTAAAATACATGTAATCTCTTCTTTACCATTTATACGGGAATAAGACTCCTCTTCTTTAATACCGAAATTTATCTCAGCAATATCTTTCAATAAAACAGGTCCCTGAGCAACTACAATATTTCCCAAATCTTCTGTCTTCAGATATTCTGCAGTGACGTTGACAAAATACCGTTTATTATTTTCATATACCGGACCAGCAAATGTTTTTTCTGCCATATTTTTGCTGATAAGCGTACGAATTTGAGAACGGGTGATTTTCAAAGCTTCACATTTATCCTGATCTACAATAATTTCTATACTTTTCTGACGCCCTCCTATAACGGTCACTTCAGCTACCCCGTCAATATTCTCCAATACAGGAACAATATCGTGATCTGTAATATTCCGGACATAATCCACATCCTCTTCCCCCAGTACAGACAAAGACATAAATTGTGAGCTGACCATCCCGCCAGACATTTTATTGACAGTCGTCCTGAACTCTTTAGGTATATTCTTCGAAATTGTCTTGATTTTTTCTTCCAATTTCAGATAAGCATACTTTATATCGGTCCCTTTTAAAAAAGTAACCCTGATTTCTGCATTCCGGGGAGAAATACGCGTCTCTATCTTTTCTACCCCCTCCAAAGTA
>JAEXFF010000260.1 GCA_023400335.1 Bacteroidota bacterium | reverse complement strand
TCCCCATTGCGGGACAGTAGCTCCCGTAATTAAAGCCTGATAACGGGACATCCCTCTTTTAATACCAATCTGGGCATTATCTGTAACCACAATAGCATTGTCCACCAGCATTCCCATAGCAATAATAAAAGCAGCCAGAGAAGTCCGGTTAAGTCCCACTCCCAGGAACAGCATAATCAGCAAAGTACCGGTTACAGAAAATAGCAAAGAACTTCCGATCAGCATACCTGCACGGGCACCCATGACAATAAAAATAATGGCGATTACAATCAGCAAAGATTCGATCAGATTCAGGATAAAACCGTTATTCGCTTCCTGGGCAATCGTATTTTCCGGATAAATAGAAACCAGATCCATACCTACAGGTATCAATTTCTCAATTTCCCGTAAACGTTCGGCTACTAAATCCCCGACAGCCACGACATCGTCTTCTGCTCCCGAAGCCACTCCAATCCCGATGGCTCTTTTTCCGTCTACCCGCATTAAATTAGAGGGCGGGTCCAGATATCCCCTTTCGATGACAGCGATATCTCCCAAACGAACTTCATTTCCCCCTTTTGTTATAATCAGCTGATTGCGGATATCATCCAAACTTTTATAAGTACCGTCAGCCAGGACTTTCAACTGGTAACTCCCGGCATTAATTTCTCCGGTATTCACCTGTAAATTCTGGGTTTGCAGGATTTGTGCAATAGTATTGGGATCAATACCAAGCGCGGATAATTTCGGCACAGAAAACAATACATTCACCACTTCTGTCTGTTCTCCGAAAAGCTGTACCTTCTGTACTCCCTCAATCGGTGTCAGCTCAGTTTTTATCTTCTGGGCCCAATCCCGTAACTCTTTATACGAAAACCCTTCATCTATCGTCAAGGCATAATAAATCCCGTATACATCCCCGAAATCATCATTTACTGTAATAGAAGAGGCTCCCTGAGGCAGTTTGGATTGTATATTCAAAACTTTACGCCTGAGTTCATCCCATTTAACAGGCATGCGGCCTCCTTTAATCGTAGGCTTGAGCTCAATTGTAATCTTAGAAAGACCAAAATAAGATTCCGATTTGATCTGTTTCACTTCCGACATGGATTGAATTTCCCGTTCAATGGGTTCTGTCACCAGCTTTTCAACTTCCCGGGAAGTTGCTCCCGGATATTGGGTAATCAGCACAGCCTGTTTAATAACAAAGGGTGCATCTTCTTTTTTAGGCAATTTAAAAAACGAAATGACACCTCCTATCAGCATAATAGCCAAAAAGAAGTAAATCACTTTCGTATGCTCTAACGAATATTTTGGAAGATTCATACGCTGCAATTAATCTGTTAATACATTTACGAACTGTCCGTCGACCAAACGGGTCGTTCCGGCAATTACCACCGTCTCTCCCGCCTGGAGTCCTTCGACGATAATCACCTGATCCCGCTCCAGCAGTCCGCCCTCTTTGACTCTCCGTTTTTCCAGCTTTTGAGTCGCATCCTGATAGACGAAAACATTTAATTCTTTGGTAACCGGATCGGGAAACAGAGCCGTCAAAGGAACCAATACATAATTTTCAAAACCTTCCTGTGTAATTTTTAATATAACCCGGCAAGAAAAACCTGTAGCTACCTTATAATCTTCCAGATTAAAAGCAGGATCATCCACATACAGAGACACCGGGACACCGGAACCATCCTGGGAAGCTTCTACAAACTCCTTAATTCTGGCCCGGAACAACTTACCTTTATAATTCTCAAATTCAATATAAATCTGAGGACTGGAAAGCAAATATTGCATATTATTTTCGGGAAGAGTAAACCTGACCAGTAACTTATCCGGATTAATCAAACAGACAATTCCTTCCCCTGCCTGCACTTTCTGGTAATTTTCCACATATTTTTTTTGAATAAACCCAT
This sequence comes from Bacteroidota bacterium, assembly GCA_023400335.1. Taxonomy (GTDB): domain Bacteria; phylum Bacteroidota; class Bacteroidia; order Bacteroidales; family Marinifilaceae; genus Culturomica. The sequence continues at coordinate 648 of JAEXFF010000260.1, read as the reverse complement.
CAAAAGGAGCTACCAGCTTTGTCTCTTCGAGCGTATTTTCCGCATTTTCATAAGCAGCTTTTGCATTGGCATAATTGGCCTGGGTAGACTCATAATCCTGACGGGATATGGCTTGTTTACGAATTAAATTTTCAGACCGCTCCATCTGAGACTTCGCCGTCAGGTAAGAAGATTTTTTAGCTTCATATTGTAAACGATAGTCCAGCGGATCAATTTCTGCCACAATTTGTCCTTTTTTTACCCGTTGTCCCTCTTCTACATTCAACACAATCAAAGGACCGGACATTTTAAAAGCGAGATCACTGAACTGATCCGGAGAAACGACTCCACTGAAAGATTTTTCTACCACATTCAAAGGCAATGCTTTTGCCACTTTTACTGAACGGGGACCACTCTCCTTTACTTCCGGTTGCTTACACGACGCTATACACAGTGCGCCCACTAACACCAATAAAATTTTACCACGCATCATTTTAAATTATATTATTTATTTCACTTATCCACCCTTCCCTAATGATTCATTTTCTCTACGAATTCTTCTATCTGCTTCAATCCCTTTGGAGTCGCAATTCCCCGCGCGTAATTCAATACAATGGTCTCAAACACGTCTGTATAGGAAAAACGATTCTTTTCTATTTCTTCTGAATG
>JAEXFF010000134.1 GCA_023400335.1 Bacteroidota bacterium | reverse complement strand
CCTCTGTACTTTGTATTTAATTAAACTTCCGTTCTCCACACCGGCAAAAAGGTAAAAATTCCCATTATCCGAAAAAACGATGGAGAAGGGAGAATCCCCAGAAATCGGGAATCCGGACGACATCCCTGTTTTCAAATTCCACAACAGCATTTGATGCTGTTCTTTATCCAGCAAACCGATCCGGATATCATTTCCGGAAAAACGATATATATATGGAAAATCAAGGCTATTAGCATCTATTTCTTTCGAATAAAGCTCCTGTCCCGATAAATTATAAACCAAAAGACGCTTCCCTGCAGTAAAAATCAATTCATCCTGACCATCATTATTGATATCAGCCACATTTAAATGCCAGCCGGGAAGCAAACTTCCGTACTTTACTACCTCTGTTTTACCGTCGAAGTCAACTAAATTCAACCGGCCGTCTGAATTGGCAAAAGCAAGCAAAGGCTTTCCTCCCTTATGCGTGAGATAGATTTCGGTCTTTTCACCCAACTCGAAAACATCACTCACACGTACCCTCTCTTTGGCTCTCCGGTCCAAAATATACAAACGATAGAGATCAGCCAATACAATATAATCTTTATTACCTAAGCGATAGTGGTATATCCGGCTCGAAATTTTCTTATCCGCTTTAAAATTTTTCCAATCCGGAATCAGATTTCCTTTTATATCATACAAATTCACACTTTGATTTGCCAAAGGAGCAAATATCCGGTAATTCCGGTTCTGGTCGTAGTCGAATAATGAAATCCCCTGTTCACATTTTGCTTCAAACGCTATCGGGAAATGCCCTACATATTTACCATTCCGGTCAATAAGATATAATTTATCCGGAGAAGAAAATAAATACTGTAATTTGCCATTTTTAAATGCATCCACTTGATAGACTTCGCTATTGATCTTTCCGTCCAGTTTCAGTTTCCATAAAATACGACCGGAATTATTTAACAGGTAAACGGTATGCTGATCGTCCTGTACGAAGATTTCCTGCTCTTTATTGTTATGATTGACTACCGGTACCGGCTTCATATTAATCTTTGCATCCATTTTGGTCTGCCATACCCGATGGGGAAAATTTTCCCGTTTTACTTCTTCTGTGCTTAAAAACAAATTATTGTACAACATCTCCCCTTCATTCGACCATTGCAGAGCCAAAGTAGAAAAATTTGTCAGTTCCTGTTCATGTGCTTCCAGATATTTTTCCCCATTCCCTTTCGTCACATACGTATAATAAGGCAACATTTTCTGCACATTGGCAAAATAAGCCAGGTTCGATTTTGCTGAAAGCTTCATCTTTGCCTTTTTAAACCAATCCGTATTTTTTATAAAATTTCCATGCACATAATCTTTTATAAAGTCTTCCATTACTTTTTGAGAAGATCCCAACACCAGATAGTTATCTATAACCCATATATATTTCACCGGAATTCCCTCAAAGATATATCCCCAATATACAGCCGCCCAATCTTCTACAAAAGATTTATAATAAGAAACTGTTTTATCGCGGTCGACCGCATATCGTAAATACCCTCCTCCCGGATTCAGCTGCAACTGCCTGTTCTGCCGGGCCAGGATTTTCTCTACCCAGTTTTTACACAAACCGCCCGATTTTACTTCTGCCACAATCAGTCCATCATTCTTCCCTGAGGTTTCGTTAAAACTCATATTTACCAGAGCAAACCGCCCTTGCAAAAGTTCCCTCAATTCAGCTTCTGCCCCTTTTCCCAAGAGAGTGGTATATTTTTGTTTTCGTTTCCGCACATTCTCAATTAATCCCGCATTCCGTCTGTATTCTTCCAAAGCCCTCAAATACGCGTCCAGCTGGCTGATATTCAAAAACATTACGGAAGAAGCACCGGCAGGAAGTATCCCGTCTAAATTTGAAATCCCGGGCTGCTGACCTTCAAAGGTCTTCATATAAGAAGCATCTAAACCGGCATAATCCATAAAACCGTTTAAACTGATCCCATCCGCTTTCAGTTCCCCGTCCCAGGCTCCCCATTTAAAACAGGAAGAAATATTCAAATGAGGGAAAAGACGATTCGTCTGTACATACAGGGGTAATAATTCCGAAAAGAAATCGGTATTCAAAAAAATATTCAAACCGGATCGGGGGGAAAAATACTTGGTAATATTTTTAAATTTAGAAGATCTACCCGGAACACTGGCTTCCTGCTCAAACTGCTTTAAAGCATCTTCGAGAAACAACTCTGAATCGAAAGTAAAATTTTACCTTCTTCTGCCGCACAGAAGATTTCTCCTTTCTCTGCCTTTAATGTATATATTTTATACTGATCGTATTTTCGCGGAATGATCGCTCTCCATGCGAAATTTTCTCTCAGACATTCAAATACTTCCTTTCCTGCTAGAACATCCTTATTATCTCCTACAAATAAATATACAATTTTCTCTTTTCCTTCTTTCCGTAAGGCTATCACCCGGGATGTCGGAGCAATAAAATCCTTATTCTCCAGTAAAGAGGCAGAACGGTAAAGTAAAGTGTTCTGAAAATCAGCAATACCGGATTTAAATGCTGCATCAATTTTCTCCGGTAAAGCAATACCGGCATTTATATTTATAACGAAAGCCGAATTGTAGGGAATAAAAGAATCCTTACTGTTATTTTGTAATTCTCCACGCCGGTAAATATGCCACAGGCTATAGATAATTAACCCCAATAACAGCACCCCTATAATTGATAACCAAACCCCCTTTTTCATAACCGTATATCTGTTTGAATAGCAAAATTAGTAAATTATTGAAAATAATAACAAGAAAAGAAAAGTTCGCTCCTTTATGCGTGTTAAAATTTTATATAATTCTTCCGTGTAGCCTTGATATGCCAGGTTATCATTTTCATCCGGTCGTTCACTGAAGAGCGACTTTCAATTGAATACGTGGAGTTTAAACGAAAAATACCAGTTACCGGGAGATTGCTTTTCTGTCCATACGGTTATTTCAAATAGTATAGGGAAAAATAAAGGATTTTTTCTAATATTGTGTCTTTAAAGTGTATTTACAGATGGAACAAGCTGAAATCATCCGATTATTAAAATGTACAGGTGAAGAAGAAAGCCGACTATTCGCCGATGCCGCCGGCTTAAGGAACTCCCGGATCGGAAATGCTGTTCATCTTCGCGGCTTGATTGAAATATCCAATATTTGCCGGAAAGATTGTCTCTATTGTGGCATCCGTAAATCGAACCTCCGGGTCCATCGCTACACCCTTACAGAGAATGAAATCCTCAATGCCGCTCTCTTTGCCGACGAGCACCGGTATGGCTCCATCGTTTTACAGGGAGGCGAAAGAACGGATCCTGTTTTTATCCGCCAGATCGGCAAATTATTAACGGAAATAAAAAAAAGAAGTCAAAATCGTCTGGGGATTACGCTTTCATTGGGAGAACAAAATGAAGATACTTACCGATATTGGTTTGAATGCGGAGCCCACCGCTATTTATTGCGGATTGAAACTTCCGATCCTGCATTTTATAAAAAAATTCATCCCCGGGACGGGCTACATTCTTTTTCTACCCGCCGTACTTGTATCGAAGCGCTCAAACGATGCGGGTATCAAACCGGTAGCGGGGTTATGATCGGTTTACCTTTTCAAACAACCGAAATGCTTGCCCGCGATCTTCTATTCCTAAAATCCCTGGATATCGATATGGTGGGTATGGGGCCTTATCTGGAACATCCGGATACACCCCTTTATGCTGAACGGACACAGCTTCTTCCTCTTCCGGAAAGATTCCGTTTAGGGCTGCATATGGTGGCTTGCCTGCGGTTACTTATGCCGGACATCAACATCGCCGCAACCACAGCCCTACAGGCAATTGATCCGCTGGGACGGGAAAAAGCCCTCTCTGCCGGGGCCAACGTCATTATGCCCAATATCACTCCCGCTATACAGCGGAAAAATTATACTTTATATCAGGGCAAACCCTTCTCTGAGGAAGGAGCTACTGAAGTGATGCAAAAACTGACCGAAAGCATCTCCCGCTATGGCTGCCATGTTGCCTTTCAGGAATGGGGAGACTCTAAACACTGGCAGAACAAACAGACCTCTTCCGATTAAGCAGCAGAAGGCAACATCGACCGGAAAGGTTCAAAAGCAGCCAAAATAACCAATCCTCCTAAAATAGTAATAATAATTCCCGACACCCGGTTGATCGTGATCAATACCCGCAATTTAAATTTCTTCCGGAAAATATTAACTATTGTCGAAAGAACATACCACCAGGCACTTCCCCCCAGCAATACCCCAATAAGTACCATTATCTCGGTCACAGCATTGGGAGCATCCCCAAATACAGAAGTACCTGCAAATACAGCCATAAATACAATTACAGTAACCGGGTTAGAAGCCGTCAAAAAAAATAAAGATAAAAAATCCCCTAATAATCCTTTCTTTGTCACCCGTCTTTTAGCCTTCACCTGTTTTAAAGGATTATCAAAATAAATTTTCAATCCGACGATAATCAGAAAAATGCCTCCGATAATCTGGAGAATTACTTCATGCGTCTTAATGGTATTGATGACAAACCCTAACCCGAAAGCGGCCACAGTAGCATAAAATAAGTCCGCACAAGCTGCACCCATTCCGGCAATAAAGCCGGACAAAGCTCCTTTATGCAATGTTTTCTGAATAATAAGTACACCCATAGGTCCTAAGGGAACAGACACCATCAGTCCGATTAACATCCCTCTGAAAATGTATACGATATCGTACATCCCTGCTCTGTTTTTAATCCTTTGCCGTTATAGCACCACACTATCTGACGAAAAACGACTTAAAATGGTTTCGTCGTTAATTTCTTTTGACAAAGATTCAATTGTATTCATCGGTACATCGAACAAATCTAAAATCAACAGCCCGTCCAGACACATATTAAATTTAGGATCGATATTAAACCCGATTATTTTAGCATTTAATGAAATATATTTTTTCAGTAAAATCGGCAATTTATCACTGGAAGGTTCTATATCCCCGATCATTTTATCCAATAAAGCAATATTATTCTGAGAAGCCTCCAGCATAACATCCACATCCGGATCTTTTGTTTCCACCCGATATTTGCAACGGGAAGAGACATAGCGGGCCAATTCATTATTATAGTGGTTCTGAATAATAAACTTCATTATAAGTTCTTTGGAAACATCTGTATACTTACCGCTTATGGTAACCGGACCGATTAAATAGCGGTATTCGGGATTTTTGATCAGAAAATACAGTATCCCTTTCCACAATAAAAACAGTGGCAAAGGTTTCCGCTGGTAATCTTCAATGATAAACGAACGTCCCAGCTCTATCGATTCGTATAGAATCGGAAGCATAGCCTTCCGAATTTTGAAAAGAGAGTTGATATAAAATCCCTTTAAACCATAACGGTCAATCACTTCCTTTCCTTTCCCTACCCGATAAGCGCCAACAATTTTGTCTGTGTCATTGTCCCAGATAAAAAGATGGAAATAATAGAGATCATACTCGTCCAGATCGATACTCCGGTTTGTCCCTTCTCCTACAGCCCGGAACGTTACCTCCCTGAGCCGGCCGATCTCATTGAGAATATTGGGTATTTTAATAGAAGGTGCACAATAGACACTGTAATTCTTCATATTAAACAACAGATAATCTTCAGCGATATTCTGCACTTCTTTCTTCAATACCGCCCCATCTGCTTCCGGAATGATAGGCTCGGCCTTGGGTTCCGCCTTTTGCGATTTCAAAAAGAATTTTTTTACTTCTAAAGAAGAACCCAATAAATAAGTCTTCGCCCGCAAAAATTTACCGTATTGGATAATATCTGCAAAAGAATTTTGTGTTTCGACACTAATCGGATTTCCGATTCTCAATTTCACGATTCTATTTTTCTTATTTAATAATTCTGAAGGCAACTTTACTGTCCTCAGCATCGGATGAATTAAACCCAGCAGGTGAAATAACAAGCTATTGGAACCCTTAAAATAAATTGGAATGACCGGTACATTTGCTTTCCGGATCATCTTTAAAACGGAGGTCCCCCATTCCTTATCTTCTATATTGTTCGATTCCGCCTGATAGGCAGAAACCTCTCCCGCCGGAAATAGTCCCAATGGTTTCCCATCCGATAAATGCCGTAACGCTTCTTTAATTCCTGCCGTACTCGATATAGCCTTCTGATTTTCAAACGGATTTACCCCCAAAAAATAATCTTTAATCGGCACAATCTTTTTTAGCAAAAAGTTTGCCATAACTTTATAATCCGGCCGGATTTTACTCAACAATTTAATCAGAATAATACCGTCTAATCCTCCGAAAGGATGATTGGAAATGGTAATAAAAGCCCCCTCTTTCGGTATTTTTTGCAAATCTTCCTCGTTGATTTCTATCGTCACTCCCAATGCATTAATTAAACGGTCTAAAAAAGCATTCGGATCTTCATCATATACGTCCGAATACAATTTATTGATTTTATTCAGCCGCATGATATGCATAACCATCTTCGCCGCAAAACTTCCTCCGAAACGATTCAATCCTTCCGACGCTTTTAATAAATCACTCGATTCTATCAGATTCATAATTTTATCTCCTTATCACACCCTGAATCTATCCCCCTGTTTCTAGTTTTTACTTTTGATATCGGATTTTCCACCTTAACCT
>JAEXFF010000106.1 GCA_023400335.1 Bacteroidota bacterium | reverse complement strand
CTCAAACTGATTCCCTGTAATCGAAAAATCATATCCATTATAACTACCTTTATTTTCTATGCTATGGTCAAAACCGACGACAATGTATCCGCCAAAACCACCCAAAGATACCCATACATTCCCTGCTTTCAGTCTTTTCTCAGCATAGGCAATCGCTTGTTCATGGGTTATTTCATTCCCGCCAAAACCACCGGTCTTGGTTTCATTGATAAACTGACCGGGAGCCGGGCAATATTCATATACCTTGTCCCAAAGAGCCGAACTGGAAGCCGTCTCCGGACGTTTCCGCTCTTCTTCCGTACCGTAACAAATCACTTTTACTGTTGCCTCTATACTGGCTGAACCAGTCCGAATAATATTCCGGGTAATAACTTGTGTCCCGCTATTAGCCGTTTCACTTACCTTCACTCCTATCGTGTGCTCACCCTTATCCGTAGTTGTGTAAGCCAATAAAGCCTTCCCTCCGTTATTTACTTCCCTCCCGTCTACCGTCCATACATAAGCCGGTTTCATAAAATAATCCAGTGAAGGTTCCAAATAAATCGTTCTGCCCGAAAAAACATTCCGGTCATTATTCTTCGCAAAATAAGTAGGTTTGTCAAATTCTACAGCATAAGGCAACTGCTCTACAACTTCTATATCTATTGTCTTTTCCCCTTTTCCATCTTCATTTACTACTTCCAGCGATACGGTATAATGTCCCAATTCCGGTTGGTTAAAGGTATAGCAACTGTCTGTACCCACTGTTTGTCCGTCCAGGGTCCATTGATAAGTAGCCCCTTCCCGGTTCTGTACATCCGGATTCAGTATATAATCCGTGTTGGCTAATACTTTCAATCCTTTGGAAGGCATAATCAACGATATTACAGGAGGAGCCAGTTCTGCAACATCTATCCGCATTTCTTCCTCTGCAGTCCCGGCTTTCGTTTCTACCCGAAAAGTAACGAACACTCCTCCGCAAGTGTCTGATGAAAATGTATAATTCTTTTCCATACCGACCAGTTTACCTCCGATAATCCAGGAATAGTAAGCTCCTTCATCGTTTTCTACCGTAGGATTAATCACAAGTTGCCGCCCTACTTTTACCAAATAAATCCCCGTTTCACTGTCAAGTGTGATCTCCGGTGCCGGTTCAGGGATTATTTTATCGTCATCGTCATTACAGGAAGCAAATCCCAGTGCCATAATCAGGGAAAGCACCAATCCCCATCGTTTCAATCTATTCTTCATACTGATTTATTTAATTTACAATTAACTCTCAATTATTTAAAACAAAAAGCTCCCGGAATAATTCCGACACGGAATGTATCCACCGGCACAGCCTGCGGAGTAAAACGGTATACCACCCCCGGCTGTACATAGTCAATCGCATCTGCTATATATACCTCCGAAGTTACCGGATCCACCGTCAACCCGTAGAATAAAGTCCCCTTATAAGGCAAAAAGGGCCGCAGAGGAAAACGGTTTGCAGTCACATCCAGACACCAAATATCATTATTGATAAAATAGAGAGTATCCCGTGTACCATTCAAATTCACTTCGGAAGGCCAATCTCCCTTCTTAAACTTAAATTCTTTTTCCACCTTCCGGCTTGCTGCATCGATACGATACAAAGAAGGAGCCGTATAACCGTATGGACTCCCTTCATATCCCCCATCCGTCACCGTCCATATTTTATTGTATTTATCAATGACTAAAGAAGTCGGCTGAATCCCAAGCGTAATGGAATCCACCACTATATCCTTTTCCGAATCGATTATTAAAATTTTATTGTCATACGACCAGCAATTGGTAAATACATACTTGTCATATTGCACCATCTGCTCCGTAGATTTATGTCCTTTTGTATCAATCCGGCCCGTCTTTTCCAATGTCTGAGGATTGAATATCGTAATGACAGGAGCATATAAATCAGTGATATAGGCCTTTGTATCACTTAAGAAATGAATATAACGGGGCGACGTCAAACCTCTAATATTCCCCAAGACTTTAAACGTGTTGATATCAATAACAAAAATAACACCTGAATTATTGACAACTACATATCCTTTCCCGTCCCGTATAACCATCGATTGAGCTACATCTCCTAATTTCATCCCATTTGCCCGGGCAAACACCTCGTTTTCCACATGTTTTGTCTTCGGATTATAGTAAGAAAGCGAGGCGTTTCCATACATAAAATTACCTTCATTGGTGATAAACAAACCATCCCCTGTCGGAGCAAAATCTACCGTCTCTATAGGACCGTAATCCATACAGGAAAAACAGAAGAAAAATAAAAAGATTCCCAAAAAAAACCGACGTATCGTCTTTTTCATATTCATCAAAATAAGATAGAAAGGGTTCCCGGAGTATCTTACCCGGGAAACCCAATGAATTAATCTTTAGTAACAGTAATATCGTCTATACAGAAATATGCAGGTGTATTTAAACCATATTGTCCGGCATCCGAACTGGAAACATTAAATACCAATTTATTTACCTTTTTCAAAACAGACAAGTCTACCTGCTGCCATTCGGTTAATATTCCAGGAGATCTTAATTTACGGAAGTCTGCCAAATAAACTTCTACCGTACCGGTAACGGTTACACCGTCTGCCTTATATCCGGTAATCGTCAATTTGTACCAGTCTTTATTTTCATAAGAAAATTTTTTGGCAAAACTGTCTCCGTTTTCCATAGACAATACCGCGTAGGTATTATTGGTTACCCAAGCCGATTGAATGGTATATTCCTTCCCGTCTTTAAAGTACATTTTCGGACGGGAATCGTAAGAAACCGAAGTCACCGGGTCATCATAATAACCGTAAGCTACAGCAAAAGTGGAGGAACCATTATGTCCGCCTTTACCTGTGATAGCATCCTTATAATATACACTACACTGGTTGGTGTACCCCACAGTCACCATATCATTAAATTGAGAAATGGCAAACCCGCCACTGGCATAACCATATCCTCCTGTAACATTTAACCCCATATACAATCCGGTAGCCGTATCGTAATACCCTGTATAAGTGCCATCATATAAATTCGTTCCGTAAGCCGAATTGGCTAAAACAGAATTCGGAGCACTCTCAAAATCACATACAAAAGTACCCGCAGCACGGGTACCGGACCCTATAGGGGCAACATCTGAAAAATTGTCGGAATTACTACAAGAATAAAACACAGCACAACCTGCAAATAACAAGGCTGCAAGATAAAATCTGAATCTTTCCATAATAAAACTAATTTAAATTAAACACACACATTTCTTTCAGAGAAATGCAATAATTAGCAATTAAGACGATACAGATTTTACAACAGGTGATGACCTAAAATTCCGAATAGAGTTTAAAGCCCTATTGACCTACTTCCCGAACGCCGCAGGAGTAAAATCCGTAATCGAAAAGGCAGGTCTTCTGACTCGTCCCGTTTGTAACGCCTTCCCAGAGGATTCCAGTGACAAAAAGTTACAAACTTGTACGATTTACATCGTACAGGGACACACAGCAACGGCTACTGTTACCGAATCTCACGGTATTCCCTATTAATCTCATTTTTGGTTAGCACCAAAAGAGAACCATTTCGGTGACAAATATACTCATTTTATATTCTGATTACACTATTTTTAAAAAATCATTTGTAATTAATTCAATTTTGTTTATTAAAAGGTATTTACAGGAAAAATAGTTTACAAAAAATAAAATAAGTAAAATTCCCTGCATACAATTTCCGGATTACGATTAAGACTCAACCGTTTATGGAAAAATTCCCTGGATTTACTGAATATAAATAAGAGGTAAGTACCTTGTTTTTAAGTTTATACTAAACTTATAAAAGGGATATAAATTTATTCAGGGAGCCGGAATATACGCCCCAATTCATCCCGACAAAAATATTCTGTTTATATAAGACAACGAAATCTTTGCATACATGACAAAATAATATACAATATGAAAATATTAATCCCAATCCGTTTGAAACTGTATTATTTCTGTAACAAACTGTCCTTCCGATAGTACTTTCGAAAACTAAAACTACTTTACGGGAAGTATCCTTTGCAAGGGGAAGTTGTACTTCAATCTTATGTAACCAAAAGTTACAGTATTGTTATGTTCGTTTTTTAGTCGTGTGGTACATGCCTTTTATTTTTCTCATAAAGTACGGGCGGAAGTACATCGGTATCAGACGCTCCAAGCGTATAAAATAACCTTATTGGTCTTTTATTGCAGGGTGCTTGTCCTGTGCCGTGATATTTTTCTGTTTTTATCTGACAAAATCCCGGAAAACACTTTTGTATATATTGCAGGAAACAATCTCCGGGCTTTTATAGCGGACTCCGACAAACAACTTTCTTTTTGGATAGCAATTATTCCCAGTATGATTTTTAGTCCGACAGACGAAAAATTTTTATACAGAGGAGTTATTATCTAGGGTAGTTTTGTATGAAAATACGGAGAAATCAAGGCATCTTTTTTAATTCCCCGACTTTTGCTCTTACCCACCCCACCCATTCTGGCATTGTTCATATTTCAGAAACCTAGCATTTTTCCCCTCTGCCGGCATTTCTTTAGGTAATCGTAATGTTTTTGGTCAATGAGGTGCTTTTCCGGTGTAAATAATATTGCAATTTCATTTAGGGAGCAGTGTTGGCTCATCCCGGATTCAATGCCATTATGATGTATGTTATCTTTTATCAATTATAACAATATGCTGAAACGGAAGGAATACCACCGGAAATGTAATCAAGACTGAATTCTTATTGAATTTCCCGGCATACACGATATTTTGGTATATTTGCAAAACAAACAATCCGGCAATTATAGCACCTTCCCCCGGCCCCGGGTGCTAATAAGCGGACGAAGAAAAGTACAATCCGATTGGCAATATGAGTAAAGAAAAAGACTATCCGGTTTATATACGGACATTAAACGGAAGAAATTATTTGTGTAACCGAAATACCTCGACCTGCATTCGTCTGCCTTATGATTATGCAGCCTCCCCTACAGAGGGAGTCATTGTTGTAGCCAAAGGTGGTCTAAAGGATAGCTTCCGCCAATATACAGGAGGTAAATACGGTTTAATTGATCTGAAAGGAAAAGAAATTCTTCCTCCGGATTACGATTTTATGTTTAGTGCAAACCAGGGAAGCATATTGCTGAATAGAGGAGGTAAAGGTCAACCCGATGGCGGTTTTTTATGTAAAGGTGGTAAATGGGGGTTTTGCGATCTGCAAGGAAAGGTGATTGCGGACTGTATTTACGATCAGGCTGATTTTTTTCAGGGAGATTACGCCCGCGTCTGCGTTAATCGATTGTGGGGTTTTATCGACCGATCGGGCAGAGAAGTTATTCCAACTGTTTATACCGATCTATGGAATTTTTCCGAAGGATTGGCACGATTCCGGAACACCATGGGAAGATATGGATTTATCGATAAGAAAGGCAAGGAAGTGATCGCCGGGAGATATGAAAATGCGACGGATTTTTTAAATCACAGCGCCTGTATCTGCAAAAATCACAAATGGGGCCTGATTAATTTATCAGGCCATTTGCTGACAACATTAAAATACGATGAAATCGAACCAAATAAATACGACTGGTTACGCGTACGTATCGGAAGCTGCTACGGGTATGTAGATTCTCAGGGAAATGAAAAGATTCCTGTAAAATATCAATATTTAGGTAATTATTTTAATGATTATGCCGAAGCACAACTTGACAATCGTTACGGTTTGATTGACCGGCAGGGAAAATGGAATAGCACCTTCCCCCGGCCCCGGGTGCTAAAATCAGAAATTGATTCATAAAGTCTTTAAAGATTTTTTGTCCGGCAACATTTTTTATATTTTTGAGAATTAATAGTCAGAAATTTACATAAACGCATCCAGAATGAAATTTAAAATTCAGCTGATAGCAATGGTATACGGCAGCCTTTTATGCTTTACTTCTCCGGTTCCGGCACAAAATATTCTTCAGTCTCAAAAGGATTCTTTGCGCCAGCTTATTGATCACTCCGAAGGTATCGATAAACTGAGAGCCTACAACAAACTGTATTATTTATATATGTCGGAAATTGCCGATGATCAGAAAATGGATACGTTACTGACGTTGTTCCGTCAGGCAGAAGCCGAAGCGATCAGGCAAGGCAATGTAAAAATGCAAGGGATGGTATATGGAAATACTATTATATCCCATATAAACAGAAATGAGTACGACAAAATTATTCAAAAAGCACCCGGTTATCTGGACTTTTATATCCGGCACAACCAGTGGAAACTCTATTATCAGATACATATGCAACTTATCACTGCCTACAATCTGAAAGGAGATTATAAACAGGCAGCGGAAGAAGCGGAAAGAATGTTCAACCGTGCCAAGGAACGGAAAGATAAAGCAGGAATGGCGACAGCACTTTACGCCACTGCCATCACTTATAATGTACAGAACAGGCGGAAAGAGGAAGAAGATTGTTTCAGAGAGTGCATTCGTTTATTATGGGAAGTTTCGGGTTACGACAATATCCTGACACAAGCTTATGCATTCTTATGCAACTCATTGCGGACACAAGCACAATATGAGAAGGTATTACAACTTATACCCGAATATGAAAAAGCCATTGCACGATTTGAGAAAGCTGCCGGAAGAACGCAGCCCGAAGCCCGGGGAAATCTTTATGGAATATTGATGAATACCTACATAGATTGTAAAGTCTATGACAAAGCCGGAGAATATCTCTCGAAGCTGGAGAATATCGTCAATAATAATATCTCAAAATATGAGCTGGCGCGGGCAAGGGCACTGATTTTCCAATCGCAGGGAGATTACTGTAAGGCACTTGCTGCGATTGACAGTGCCGCAGTCGAAGTCCGGGAATCAAATTTCGATCTCAATGCCAGCAGAAGGATAAAAATGGAAATACTTGCCCGCATGGGACGTACCGACGAAGCATTCGCATTATTCGATAAAATCATCGCTGTCAATGATACTATAAAAAATGTAGAAATCAATGCCCGGTTTGACGAATTGCGTACCCGGTATGAAGTGGAAAAACACATAGCCGGGAAAGAACGCAACCGTAATTATTTTCTCTTTGCACTGGGCGGATGCCTGCTGTTGGTTGTACTATTAGGGATAACTTTTTATTACAACCGGATCATTACCCGTAAAAATATCGGATTATACAAGCAAATTAAACAGCAGGACCGTCTTGAAGAAGAGATCGCCCTGCTACGGATAAAGTGTAGCACAGATAAGGCTGTTAGCGATAATGTAACAAATCTCCCGGGTGATCGGCAGCAACGCGAATTAGTCGAGCGTTTACAGAAATATCTGCTTACAGACGACAATCTCTCCAAAGATATCAACCGAAACGAGATCACAGCTGCGCTGGGAACGAATAAAAATACGCTGAACGAAGCTCTCAAAGCTGTTAAGGGCATGACGGCGATGGAATATATGCGTGCAATGCGAATAGAGCAGGCCCGCAAAATGATCGATAAACATACCGAACTGACAATTGAAGCGATTGCTTATAGTTGCGGTTTCAACACCCAAAGTACCTTCTACCGGATCTTCCGGAAACAATACGGAATCGGTCCGGCTGAATACCGTAAAATAGCAGACTCCTGCAAACCCTAAAAGTAACCTGTACAGACGGTGAGCACGGACTATTCCGTGCTTTTTTTGTGCACGGAGGGGTGGGCCTGCAGCTACCTGCCAGATATCCTGAAAGAACAGAATGTGACAAAATGCATAGAAGTCAGGACAATTTGCATTATTGTTCCGGCTCTCTTTATGCATTTTTGTGATAAAAGAAAATGGATATGAATGAATGGATCATTATTCTCTCCTTGATGGTCGCTCTGGCAGCATTGGCTACCGCGAGCTTGACGTATTGCTGCTGCCGCAAAATGCAGCGGGAGAAGAACCACAGCATCGTCCGTATCCTGCACGAGCAGGATCTTCTTGTTAAAGAGTTGGAGCATATCCGCATCGAGAAGGAGACGATTGAACGGCTACTCACAGCAAAACTGAGAAGATCCGATGAAACGTCCGCCCAAAAGGACATTACCTAAAATAACACCATATGAAAAAAACACTTGCTCTACTGATTCTTCTGTTAACAATGGCCCCCATCGGTTTCGCACACGCAGCCGTTCAGGAACCGGATGTTATAACTGTCACCCTCCGCTTTCAGCCGGGAGAAGATTTGTTTATCCTCAAAGGCAATGAAGCGGAACTGAAACGGCTCTACGCACTGGTGGATAAATACCGCATGCAGATTGCAGACGAAAACATGCCCGTCTATGTGGACGGCTATTGTGCTTCACTACCGACGGAAAGAGAGAATTTGAACACGGCGTTTGTCCGGGCCAACCGCGTGAAAGCAGAACTCATTATTCATAAGGGACTGAAAGAAGCGGATTTCATCACCACCAATTATGTAGATGCATACCATAATAGTAAAGATGTAGTTGTAGTAACGCTCCGTATCCCGTCAAAAACGGAACAACAACCTTCCTCCGGAATCCCTGTTATAAGAGAACAACCAGAGCCCGAAACATTTATCGTGAAGGAAGCGGAACCTCAACCCGGGCCCGAGAAACAAGCCGAAACGATAATTGCAGCGGAAGCAGACAGTATTCCGGCAATGCTGTTAGCAGAACCGTACCACTTCGCTCTACGCACCAATCTCT
>JAEXFF010000082.1 GCA_023400335.1 Bacteroidota bacterium | reverse complement strand
TGTAAGCTGGAATCTCTATCTACCATACAAGTATCTCTTTTATTGAAGATAAAATAATAACGGCTTTCCCGAACCAAGTCCTGTACAAATTTACGCGTGGAGGTATAATGATATTTATGATAAAGGGAATCTATCTTTACAAGCCCATAATTATACTGACGGGTCTCCAGGGTATTCGGCTCCAAAACCATAGAAAAATACTCTGTCTTTAATTCTAAAGTATCAGATCGAAAAACACCGAAACAATCAAAACCATCCCATTCACTCGGTGGTGGAGACGGTATTTCAGGCATAGAAACACATAGTACACTATCGCTACGGTTGATTACGGTAATCTCCAAATACACATAACCGATATAATTTACCGTATCTTCGGGATAAACTGGAGAATAGACACTGTCAACAGTGATGACCACATTATCTTTCAGCCATTGGGGCAAAGTATTTACGCGACTACCCCAAAACAAACTAAATAAAAGAAAAAAGAATAGACTTTTCATTTGTACCAATATTTTAAAATAATTGTTTTATATACCTGACGAAAACGGTCCATATTATTCCTCATTAACCACTGATTATACCGTCTCATCATCTCTCCTCTAAATCTAGGTGTACATTTTTGCCAGCTGGGATGTTTGACCTGTAATTCGTAAGCCATATAATGAGTTTTATTAAAATCACCGTATTTATTCACCCCGTGACCAGTATACTCATGTACCCCCAAAACATTTTCAACTTGTTCTACTATTGAAAAATCTTTCTGTATACTTTCATTTCCTTGATTTACTGAAATACGGAAAGGATCAGGACCTGTAACATTCTTATCCGGATTGAAAGTTGTTGAAGCATAATCGCCACCAAAAGAAGGTGAATTATACGTATCTTTTCCATTTCTGACAGCAATAGCTCCTCCTTCCAAACGCGAGATATCATATTTCTTCATAGATAAGATATGAGTATAAATCTTGGAATAAGCTTTAGATGAAAGGTGGTTTTCCTCAATTCCACTACTCAATGACTTTTGAAATTTACTAGACTCCATTGTTTTAAAATCTTCTGCCGTTGTTATACGGATTTTCCCTGTAAACCCTTCTTCGTCAACTCCCAAAAAATTTCCATATTTATCATAATAAGGGCTCATATACATTCCCGTCGGATCAACAAATTTTAACGGATTATTGGTACAATAAGCATAAGGACTCCAGCCGTAATATTTTTCCAACAGCGGATCCGCAACAAACCAACGCCCTAAATGCCTGTCATACATACGGGCTCCGTAATCCAGAAAATCCAGGTCACCGATATCCTGCCTCTCCTTGCCGTTGTATTTCAAACGGTTTTCCAACAGCTGAGGATAATCTGCCTGTTCATGCTCCAGACCAAACGGATAGTAATCGTTCCGCTCACAAACATTTCCTGAAGAATCAATCACACAACGGATACTACCCAGATGGTCCTTCAGGTAATAATAAACTTTGTAACCATTACTACCCAATGAAATTCTTCCTTCTCCAAACAAAACTCCCTCAAGTGTCAAAGAACCCCCTTCGCGAAAATACTGAAAACTTCCCCGGTATTCATAACCCCGGCCGGAATTATCCGTTACACCCAGCTTTTCTCCATCTGACGTGTAACGGTAGCGGACCTGGGAAATACCATAACGGCTGGCCCCGCTCAACAAATTTAAATAATTATATTCATAATTCAAGCCACGTCGGTTATCTATTTCTAAATTACCGTTTAAATCGTATACATAATCCGGCCTGCTGGAGGCAATAACCAAACCAGAATCCGGAGCCGGAACCAACTGGTTCAGATCTTCAGCTATGCTTATTAACTGATTACCGGTATAGTTATACGTATAGTCCGTCACCCCTTTCCCGTTTCCGTCACGACGCATCAGTAACTTTATATTTCCATTCCGGTCATAACGTAAATTGTATTCGGTATAATAATTTTTCTGTATTCCGTTACTAAAAGAACGGGAATCTTTAAAACGGCCATAATTGTCGTAAGCAAAAGAATAAGTAAAAATAGGATTACTACCCTGATTCCAGGACCATTCACTGATATTACCGGTATAAGAAGCTGTACTACCCTTAAGCTGAGGATCATAATAACGCAGATTCATCCCCAAAACGGGGGAAGACAATTCCGTCAGCCACCCCTGAAGATTGTAACAAAGCGTTTCCAGGCAAACACTGTCCCCATAGACCCGCTTACAGACCCGGCCTAATAGATCGTATTCATAACCGATCTCCGCCTTAACTTTATTGTTTAGACTAACTCGTACTTTCTGAAGACGGCTCTGATTATCATAACTATAAGTACTCACCAAAGTCAAAGACTGCATATCCCGCATGCGGCTACATTCCTCTCTGCGTACAACATCTCCCTTGAAATCATAGCTGTTTGTCACATAATACGTTCCTCCGTCCGGATAATGGTTCACCGTCTGAAGCAGACGCCCGCGTTTATCATAATAGAAGGCCTTTTCCAAATAACCGGAAATCGTATTATCATTTTCCAGTATAGCTTCTTTTTCCCATGTAAGAAGACCATTGGGCCTTGCTATGTATTCCGGTGCTATAAGATCACTGATAAGTATACTCGTCTCATCAATAGCACTTGAATAGGAATTACAGGCGGTATTTCCCTCCAAAGGATCATTAAAACCAACTTCTACATAAGAAGGATCTCCGGATTTATAAATACCGTACCGGTATTCACGTAATAAAGTCCCCGTAGAAGAAAGTGTAGAACCCCGTCCATTATCAAACAAATACTGAAGGTTGCTCCGGTCACTGCCGTTTACCAATATACGTTCTTCTCTTAAACGGTCCAAATCATCATAAACACTGAGCTTCCATTTACCGGCTTCCCGCAGGTTACCGTCCTGCCATAACACGACTCTATCCCCTTGGTCATATACAAAATATTCCTTTTCTGCTCCCGGTAATTTCTTTTCTATTAAACGGTCCCGCCCATCATAACGGTAGAAATAACTGTAGCCGGACATGACCTCATCCGTCAATCCATAGCTTTTGCCTACACTCAATTTACGACTGCCTTCAGGAGTAATAACGGCTACCTCCCTTCCACGCGCATCATAAACCCTATAGGTTTCCAAACATTCAGCTCCCCTCCCGTAGTTACGTTCCAGTATGGTATGCCCTTCTGTATCTGTAAAACTTTCTGTCTTATAATCGTCTGCATTTTCCGTAATTAACTTCTCCAAACGGGCACGAGCATAATATCCTTTTACCGATAAAGTTCCCTCATCACTTAAAGACAAAAGATAAACGTCATTCGTATGGTTTAATCCATATGTATAATTTGTCTTTTTCAGATCCTCCCGGAAAGTCTTGCCTGCACTCCACCTTTCTTTTATCCGGTTTAATGAAGAAGCTTCGTAAACATTTTCATTATAGGCATAATTACCTTCACCTGCATAAAGACCCGAATAGAAATCCGACTGGTGAGATATAGAATCCTCATCAAAAGCCCCATAATTGTCGGACAAAACATAAGGTAAAAAAATACGGCTGTCGGAACGGCCTACATTATCGTAATAAACCGATGTAATAATATCTCCTCCTGCCGGGGAAGCCATAATATCGATACTTTGGCCCGGACGGCCAAGACCATCATAATATGTTATCTCTTCCCTATACAAATCTTTCTGACTCTCTCCATCGATACTCACAGCCCGGCTATGAAGGACATAATTACGATTCCCGAAAATATTTTCACAAAGGACGCAGACATTGCTATAAGCAATTTCTCCATTACTTGTTACCTTACGACGTAAAAGAAGACCATCTGTAGGAGTGGAATAAGTCAAATTCTGAGAGCTGGCCCAAGGAATCAATTCCCAACCGGCAGATGTTTTCTGTTCCCATTGGTAAACATAATTTCCCTCCCCCTCTTTTGCAGCGCTGCCTTTAATCAGACAACGGTCACCCTCATTAAAATTCAATCGGGCAGGCAATGTACCTCCTTGTAATTTAATACAAGGCAGCTGACGGTAATAAATATGCATCTCATGCAATTCACGGCGATGATAAAACGGGTTTGTCGTGCTACTACTACCGGTATCCTCATGTGGAAAAACAGAATTGTAATAAATCGTCAGCTTACCATAAACCGTATAAGGATAAGGATTACGAAGAAAAACAGCACTGCTGCTCCCATACTGACAAGTTACAGAACTGACCTGACCGCCTTCGTCTTCATAACGCAAATATTCAAACCAGCAGCGAATCATAGGCACCGGGTCTACCGGATGATCCGGCTCTACAAAAGACGAAAAATTACGACCATTTACAGCTGCCACAGAATCTTCCGGTACAATCTCTGTCCAGCCCTCATCTTCTGCCGGAACTACAATTACATTGTCATAAGACATTACATCGAAATGCAATGTAAAAGAACCGTACTCTAATTTCACAGGATCACTTTCTGACATACCGTCCCCTCCAGGTATAAACATATAGAAATGACCGTCCGGAAGGACAGCTTCGCCTCTACTAAAATAAGGGAGAAGCATACAGAAGAAAAAGATATAATAAATTTGTTTCATAACTGTCAAATGTTATTGTTTTACATGATATTCATAAGCATCCATAAGTTGTCCCTGATGATCCGTTATTCTTAACAAACGCCCCTCTGCATCATATTCGTAATGGGTTTCTATACCTGCTGCATCCATAACACTGCCCAACCCTACAAAAGGAAGATAAGTATAAGTTGTTACCTGTGCCCCGGGAAGCTGACGAAGGTAAGAATTCTGTGCAAAGGAAAGACTTCCCGGTAAAGGCGCATTTTCCAGATTTCCAAAATACCGGATTCCATTTACTTCTTCAAAAGTAGCATTCTCGACACAAGCTACCAGATAAAGTCCGCCATATCCCCAAATATAAACCGTTTTTAAACCATTCCGGTTAGAACTTTGCAAAAGACGGCCCTGACGATCATACTTATCGTAACTCACCTCTGTATCTGTATAATTTGTACTCAGAAAAGCCGGAGTAGAAAAAGGGACCGTCGGGCGGATCGTTTTCAAAGAAGAAGGAAGGATTTGACCCTGAAAAAAGCCATAAATGGTTTGCTCCCCGGAAAAAAGTTTTTCACTTCCTCCGTTTTCCTGTAATCGTTTCTCTATACGCAAAGGATTACGGATGATATTACGCGAAAGCATTGTATTTTCGACTATTCCTATATTTGAAGGTGCCAGATCAACAACGTATTGGCGGTCTTCCCGATAGATTGTACCCCGGCTATCCATACTACTGGTACGCTGTAGCTGACCAAAAGAATTATATTTATAATTTATTTCTTTTATAAGAGAATCCTTTTCAGAATAAGTCACTTTTAATAAACGTTCCAGTTGATGGTCGGCAGTATAGAGACGGTTTATTTTTATCACATCCCCGCAAAGGCTCACATCTTCAAAATAAGGAAGTGGACCATTTCCATAAAAATAAGATTCTTTATACAACTTTCGACCAGTATTATCATATACATTTTTGGTCATTAGCTTTCCCCTATCTCTATCCCGGGAATTATAGCGCGTATAGATATTATTTACATAATCCCTAATATTCGGAATAATATCGTAGACATTTTTCATAATTAACTCATACATACCAACGGTATCATCAGGGCAACTGGCATAATCACTAAATAAATACTCTGTAAACGAATCGTCATCCTTTTTCTCTATAACACGGCTATAACCGATATGACTACCATCCAGACTATAGACACTATTGTGCTCAGAAGAATAACTATTATGCTGGCGAATAATATATTGTTTACCATCGGAAGTTGGAGTTGCACTTCTATAACTTACACAATAACGAGGAAATTTTAATAAAATTCCGCTACTCCGATCATCTGATCCTTTATAGAAAAATTCACGACTCCTTTCTCCGCTATTACTCTTATCTATTATTTTTTTGATCCGTACCCCACCTGCATATAAATCGATCAATTCATGCTTTAAATAAGGAAGATAACCGGAAGAAAGATCGCGGCTTACTGAATGAGAATAACGATTTCCCTCATAATAAAATTCACTCGTACCTCCGGTTGGATAAGTTAATTTACTCAACATTCCCCAAACCGAATAGGAAGCATCCGGATGACGACTGTTACCCGAAATAATTTCCTCAAGATCTGAAGTTTCTTTCAACTCTGGTATAAAAGTTCGCTCACTATTCTGCTTCCCATTAAAATAACCCCAATGGTCTATACTAAATGTACGATAAGGCATGGGGCTACTCTCATTATAATAGTCAAAATAATAAGATCCTTCCCCAGAAAGAACTACTTCTTTCAAAAAGCGCAGAGGTTATTTTGTTTAAAAAGATAAGTGAAACTACAACGTTCCAAGGACCGGT
>JAEXFF010000427.1 GCA_023400335.1 Bacteroidota bacterium | reverse complement strand
GGATACAGCAGGCAGGATACTGAAATATTTTATGGTAGCTGTCACTTTAATTGTCGTTTCGGTACCGGAAGGGCTTCCGATGAGTGTTACGCTGAGTTTGGCATTAAGCATGAGAAAAATGCTAAAGACTAATAATTTAGTCCGCAAAATGCATGCCTGTGAAACAATGGGAGCTACGACTGTTATTTGTACGGATAAAACCGGTACACTGACCCAAAACCAGATGCAGGTATATCAGACGGACTTTTATGCCCTCCGGGACCAGAAATTAGCAGGGGATGAAATCAGTAAACTGATTAAAGAAGGTATTTCTGTAAATTCCACAGCTTTTCTGGATTACACTGATCCGGAAAAAATTAAAACTTTGGGAAATCCGACAGAAGCAGCCCTTTTACTATGGCTGCATTCTCAGGGAATCAATTATATCGATTACAGAGAAAACGCTTCTATCGCAGAACAACTCACTTTTTCCACAGAACGGAAATATATGGCTACGATTGTAAATCTCTCAGAGGAAGAACAAATCCTTTACATAAAAGGAGCACCTGAGATTGTATTCTCGAAATGCAGCCGGGTACTGTCTCCGGAAGGTTTGAAGCCGGTAACCGAATACAGGGAGATTGTAGAAAAACAACTGTTGGATTACCAGAACCAGGCCATGCGTACTTTAGGTTTTGCATACAGAACTGTGAGTTGTAAAGGAGAAAATTGTATTGAAAGATTTGTGGAAAACGAACTTATTTTTCTGGGAATTGTTGCCATCTCCGATCCTGTCCGTCCGGATGTCCCGGCAGCCGTACAAAGATGCCTGAATGCAGGGATTGATGTAAAAATTGTAACTGGTGATACACCTGCTACAGCCCGGGAAATCGGAAGGCAAATCGGAATCTGGAAAGAAGGGGATACAGCTGAACAAATAATTACAGGTGTAGATTTTGAAAAATTACCCGAAACGGAAGCTGCCCAACGGGTCTTAAAGCTAAAGATTATGTGCCGGGCCCGGCCTACCGATAAACAACGTTTAGTCGATCTGTTAAAACAATCCGGAGCTATAGTTGCGGTAACAGGAGATGGTACAAACGATGCGCCGGCTTTAAATCATGCCGACGTAGGACTGTCCATGGGAACAGGTACTTCCGTCGCAAAAGAAGCCAGTGATATTACGCTTCTGGACGATTCTTTCAATAGTATTGCAACAGCTGTTATGTGGGGACGTTCTCTCTATCACAATATACAACGTTTCATTCTGTTTCAGTTAACAATCAATCTTTCTGCACTTCTGATTGTGCTTATAGGTTCAATTTTCGGACAGGAATTACCGTTGACCGTTACTCAGATGTTATGGGTAAATATGATTATTGATACTTTTGCGGCAGGTGCCCTGGCTTCTCTCCCTCCTAATCCGAATGTGATGAATGAAAAACCGCGGAAAGCAACGGATTTTATTATCACCAAACCCATGCGGAACCGGATTATCGGCATAGGACTTTCATTTACATTTATTTTACTGGGATTGATGTATTATTTTACCAATGAAGAAGGTCTGATTTCCCGCTATGACTTATCGGTATTCTTTACCACTTTTGTCATGCTGCAGTTTTGGAATATGTTCAATGCCAAGGCTTTTATTTCCGGAAGTTCTGCATTTAAAGGGCTTTCTAAAAGTACCGGCTTTCTCATCGTTATGGTCATTATACCCATTGGTCAGTTCCTGATCGTAGAATTCGGAGGGAATGTTTTCCGGACGGTACCTCTATCGCTCAAGGACTGGGGATTGATAATCGGTCTGACGTCTTCCGTATTGTGGACAGGCGAAATTGTCCGGCTGATCCGGAAACAAGGAAAGAAGACGCATTCATCCGCTAAACGGTAGTTTGTTTCAGACAAAGGTTTTTAACCTGTTGCTTCGTGGAAACGATGTGCCGGTTAAACAGAGTCAGATTGCTCCGCTGTTAAGAGTGATACAGTCTGTTTTTGCGTTGGGCAGACTGTAAACCGGAACGGCGTTCATTCCATCTTGAACATCCTTTTTCTTACGACAGACAAAATACAAAGGATGATAGGTCAAAGGATAGCCCCGGGGAGTTGAAAATAACAAACGGTATTCCGCACAAAAACGTTCCAGACGACCTTTTGTCCAGGTATCAGCCCGCCCTACAGCATTTACACCGGTACGCTTCATATGCCGGATAATTTCAAGCGGATCTGAAAAATAAAGAGTGTGTTTTGTCTCTTCTGTATACAAAATCTCAAAGTCTTTGGCTAAAAATGCGGACAATTCCAACCGGTCCGGATAAACAAGTCCCTGATGAGTAATTGTTTTCAATTCATATAAATTATCTTTGCCGAACGTACTGAATGCCAAAATACCCTCTTTTGCCAAATGCCGGGCGAACTTTTTAAATACGACTTCCGGGGAATTTAGCCATTGAAAAGTAGAAGAAGAGACAATTGCATTAAAGGTTCCGGGTAAAGCGACCGACTCGATATCCCCCACCAGACAAGAATTATGCTCAATTCCACATGCAGCTGAAGTTTTCCGACACATTTCCTCTACGAGATCATTTATAATTAAAACATGATTTCCCTGCTTCTCCTTTAACTTCCGGGTAAGTAAACCTGTACCGCATCCTACTTCCAGCATGCGGAATAAAGTATTTTCCGCGTATTTTTCCACCAATTGAAAAAGTCTTCCGGCAATTCGTTTCTGCACGGCAGCATTTTCTTCATAACTCTCCACACTACGCCGGAAACGGCATTTTATCTCTGCTTTGTCCATATTAAGTAACCGATTAAAATGAATTATACCTTTTAGGATCATAACCGTCTTTATTAAAAGAGACTATGAAAACAGTAAATAAGTAGGCAGTTCTACCTTATTTATTTCCGCTTGAATTAATATAATCTTATTGATAATCAATATAAATACATCTGCTCATTTCACTTTATACTTTACAAATGTCTTTCCAGGACCGGAAGGCATAAAACGGATAATGGGCCGTCGGCAGGCTTTCTGTCAAAACCCCTCTCTCCTGCCACCAGTTTTTTTGGTTTTCTACAGGGAAAATAAAATCTTTTTCTGAGATAAAAGCCTTATCCCATTTCAGAGTATTCCGATAAATTTCGCTTTGCCTACGAATTGCCTCCAATTCCCGGATTTGTTCTTCCAGTTTACGTCCTGGCGGATTATAGAGGAATTTTTCCCTTTCCTCCGGACAGGTGAACATACGGGAAAAAAATTTATCCCTCCCTTTTTCATCCATACGTCTTTCCGTTAACAAATAAACGGGAAGAGGTATTCCCCAACGGTTATCGACCGGTCTTTCCGTTCCGTTAAAAGCTACCAGGCAATCGGGATGAACTCCCCATTCCGGTAAAACATTGGCAGCTGCCCATACTCCCATCGACCAGGCCACCACATTTATCTTTTTATATCCGCTAAAAGAGGGAATGCCACCGCTGTCCAGAACGCGGTAGTCCCAACACATTACAGTATCCGTAACCTCTTCCAGACAAGGAAAAGTCCGTTCATCCATCCCCCATCCATTAAAAAAAACAAGAACCTGGTCTGTATTATTTTTAGTAAGCCATTCTATTCGCATATTTTCGGGAATAAAAATTTACGTATACTATTCCAGACAACCGATGAAATCAAATAAACATTCGTAATCTTCTGCCGGAATGGCAGCGTTTAACGAAAAACGTATCCGGGCTTCATTTTTTGGTACTGTCGGATACCTTACGGGCAAAGCAAAAAATCCATTATCCCGAAGCAATTCTGCCATTTCGATACTGCTTTCATTCGATCCGCACAGGAAAGGCACGATATGGGAACTTCCCCTTGTTTCAAAACCATTTTCAGTCAGCACTTCTCTCAATTTATCTGCCGTATTCGCCAACTTTAAACGTAATTCATAAAAATCAGGCATATGGTTTAATACAAAACGGGTCCAGGCCACATTGACAGGAGGTAAAGCCGTGGTAAAAATCAAACTTCTCTGTGTATTCACTAAAAATTCTTTGAATAATTCCGAACATACCACAAAGGCTCCCATGGAAGCAAAAGCTTTCCCAAACGTTCCGATAATAAAGTCAATATCTTCGATACAAGCCTGTTCTTCACAACAACCCAGTCCATTTGTACCCCTTACCCCCACAGCATGAGCTTCATCCACATACAAAAAAGTTTCAAATTCTTTTTTGATTTCACAAAGCTCCTGTAAGTCTGCTATGTCCCCGTCCATACTGAACACAGACTCCGTAACGATAAACACATTTTCGTATTCCTCCCGGTGCTGTTTTAAAAGATTCCGCAAATGTTCCATATCCAGATGCCGATATCTCAACAGCTCAGCTTCACTCAGCCGTATGCCGTCAATAAGACTGGCATGCACTAATTTATCGGCGATTATCAAATCCCGTT
The DNA here is from genome assembly GCA_023400335.1 of Bacteroidota bacterium. GTDB lineage: Bacteria > Bacteroidota > Bacteroidia > Bacteroidales > Marinifilaceae > Culturomica. The sequence goes on along the minus strand of JAEXFF010000427.1, from coordinate 3,921 downwards.
TAGAGGCCAGGGCGGGTAAGATACCGATATTGGCATGATAACCCGAGGTAAAGACCAAAGCAGCTTCCTTTCCATACAAATCGGACAGATCCGCTTCCAGCATTCCATAATATTCGTGATTCCCGGATAATAATCTGGAAGATACAGCACTGTAAGGCAAGGCCCTGACATCGGTCTGTCCGTAAAATTCCTCCAACAGCTTCGGATAAGAAGACAAACCCAGATAGTCGTTCGAAGAAAGATTTAACATCTCCCGTCCATCGTCGTGGATGAGAAAGCCGTTATGCTGTATATTGCGCAATTGTCGGAAATTTCCGGCTTCTTTTATTTTTTCTAGCTTATGAAGATAACGTTCAAAATTCATATCTTATTGTTTGAATGACAGTTTCCGATCAAAACTGATACATCTTTCCGGATCGGAATAGCATTTATTATAAAAATAGTAAACAAGCCGATAGTTTTATCTGAATAACTAAGGTTTTACTTCGCTGACCACTTTTAATAAAGCTTCCGTCAACCGATGTAATTCCCCGGGACGAATGATAAAAGGAGGCATAATGTAAACCAATTTGCCAAAGGGACGTACCCATACCCCTTCCCGTACAAAAGCGGCCTGAATTTCTCCCATCCGGACAGGTTCTTTCATTTGTATAACCCCTATCGCTCCCAGCACACGTACTTCTTCTACCTGTGGATATTCTGCTGCCGGAGCGAGTTCTTTTTTCAATTGAGCTTCTATTTCCCCGATCTTGTTCTCCAAATCATAACTCAGGATCAAATCGACAGACGCCTGAGCTACTGCACAAGCCAAGGGATTTCCCATAAAAGTAGGACCATGCATAAATACATACGGATCTTTTGAACAGATTCCGGCCGCCACTTTATCACTCGCCATAGTGGCAGCAAAACTCATATAGCCTCCTGTAATGGCCTTTCCGATACACATTATATCCGGAGAAATTCCGGCATGTTCCACAGCCCATAACTTCCCGGTCCGTCCGAATCCTGTAGCAATTTCATCACATATAAGTAGCACATTATACTGATCGCATAATTCACGTACTTTCCGAAGGTATTCTGCAGAATAAAACCACATGCCTCCGGCTCCCTGAACGATAGGTTCCAATATGACTGCTGCTATATGATCCCGGTTTTTCTCCAGGCATTCTTTAAAAGGACGGATATCTTCTTCCCTACACTTTTCTCCGTAACGACAAGCAGGATGTTCAATAAAATACTGAACGGGCAGACAACCCTGAAAAATACCATGCATACCGGTGACGGGATCACAGACAGACATAGCATTCCAGGTGTCCCCATGATACCCTTTCGTCAGGGTCAGAAAATGTTTTTTAGCCAAATTACCGGAAGCATACCAATATTGCAGCGCCATCTTCATCGCCACTTCTACAGCAACAGAACCCGAATCACAAAAAAATATTTTGTCTATTCCTTCCGGAGCTATCGACAATATTTTTTGGGCCAATTCTACTGCCGGTCTGTGTGTAAACCCACCGAACATGATATGAGACATGGAGGACAGCTGATTCTCAATAGCTGCATTTAACAACGGATGATTATAACCGTGTACAGCACACCACCAGGATGACATCCCATCAATCAGACGTCTTCCGTCTTCCAGCTCGATAAATACTCCTTCTGCCTTTTTTACCGGATATACAGGTAAAGGATCGATCGTAGAAGTATACGGATGCCAGATATGTTCCCGGTCGTATTTTAAAATTTCATTCAAATTCATATTGTTACTGGGTTATTCTGTTCTTTCAATCTGTAGTAAAACCTAAAGCCTTTACTTTAGCCATATCTTCTTTTACCCGGGAACCGATCGTTGTGAGCAAATCCCCCACAATAGCGGCATTAATCCCGGCTTGTATAGCTTTCTCTTCGATATGTCTGATCAACAGCCTGCCTCCGGCGAACCGTAAATAAGCGTCCGGATTTATGAATCGGAACAACGCTATAGTGGTCAGTATTTCGGTATCATTCAGGGGAGACATTTTTTCCAGGGGTGTACCCGGTATGGGATTGAGTACGTTGATCGGAATAGACTTTATATGTAAATCCCTCAAAGTAAGGGCAAGATCGATCCGATCCTCCATTTGTTCTCCCATTCCGATAATTCCTCCGGAACACACTTCCATTCCTACTTCGCGGGCGGCCCGTATCGTCCTGATTTTGTCCTCAGTAGAATGAGTGGTACACAACTGGGAAAAATAGTGGGGAGAAGTCTCCAAATTACAATGGTAGCGAAGTATACCCGCTTCTTTTAAACGGTTTAACTGAGATTTATTTAGTAATCCCATCGAAGCACATAAATGGATATCTGCTTTTGCTTTTATTTTCCGGGCATATTCACATATTTTGTCTATATTCCTGTCGGAAAGAGACCGGCCGCTAGTCACAAAAGAAAATTTATCCACTCCGTAAGCAGCATTGGATAAAGCAAGTTCTATACACTTCTCTTCGTCTATCAACTCATATTCCGCTATATGAGTTTTAAAAACAACGGATTGTGCACACCACTTGCAATTCTCCGAGCACCGTCCCGAACGGGCGTTGATGATAGAACACGTGTCAAAATGCCTTCCGCATTTCTGATCCCGGATTTCACCTGCAGCTTTATATAAAGTATCCTTATCAGCTAACTGACTCAACTTTATCGCTTCCTCACGGGTTAATTGTTCCCCTTCCAATATTCGCTTTTGTAATGTATAAATCAGCATATTTTATGATTAAAAAAGGGATATACAGCATTCACTGTCATATCCCCGTTTATATGTGTTCGTATAATTTTTCTTTCCGTCAGGGCATATTTCACCCTTAAATAACAGATTGCATCTTTTGAATACTTGCTCACCAGCCAAAACATTCTCCTCTTCCTGCGAGCAGGCATCTTCATTTACAATAATACCTAGCCGGGCCGCTTTGAGTAAAGCACAACCATACATGTGAATCGCCAGAACCGATATGCATACATTCTTTCCCAAAGCCGCAAAAACAGCGAAACCTTTTCTGCTCCAGCACGAAAAGTATATTTTATCTCTTTTTGAATCTGTATTTCGCTTTATTTTATCTTTCATGGCACGTATTAAACATCCTGACAAAATGTGCGGCAAGATACTAAAATTTTGTGAAAACAAGGCGCCTTATAAATATTATCGGCTTCTTTTTTCTTTCACGGCAGATCTCTGACAGGGACCTCCGTCAGAACAAAGATTGTTTTATAAACCAATTTTTTTTAGTAATATTGTTGTTAGACGTTTTTTAAATTCTGATAATAGAAAAAATAATTTCCTATGGAAAAAATCGACTTACAGCGTATTTATAAAAGAAAAAAAACAGACCGGGATATTTTTCAGGAATTAATGGCTTTTAAAGTAAAGGAGATCCTGCTTATCGCTAATTACTACGATGCTTATACCATCGAAAGAGAAGGACAATTTACAGACAAAGTATACGGAGAGTACCTGCAGGTTAATTTATATACGGCTCCCCGCTTTATTTCCGTTGCCAGTGAAGAGGAGGCTTTGGAAGTACTGTCGGAACGCAAGATTCACCTAATCGTTATTATGGCAGGCTTGGACAAAGAAACCCCTCTGCAGATCAGTCTCCGGCTGAAACAGAAATACGAGGAAATTCCGCAAATGATGCTGGTCAATAACAATGCGGATTTAGCTTATTTCGACAGTATCGAAGATCAGTTGAATCAAAGTATAGAACGTATTTTTGTCTGGAATGGATCGGCAAAGATCTTTTTAGCCATGGCCAAATATGTTGAGGACAAAGTAAACGTAGATACCGACACCCGTTTAGGAGATATACGGGTTATTTTGCTGGTCGAAGATTCTATCCGTTACTACTCCCGCTATCTTCCCCTTTTATACAGTGAGATTGTAACCC
>JAEXFF010000394.1 GCA_023400335.1 Bacteroidota bacterium | reverse complement strand
CCCGGGGGGAACGGGAGGTATCCGTATTCCGGAATTCTTTCCTTTCCCTTCTGTCTGTACGTTTTTCCTGTCCGGAAGCAACTTCCCTCCGGGCTTCCGGATTATAATAATCTTTTTTTACATATTCCCGGCTTTCCCGACGGTCATTTCCCCCGATTCTCTCCCGCTTCCGGAACCGCGGAGCCGACTCCCGGGACGTTTCTTTATTCTCAGCAGAAACGCGTCTTTCACTACTGAAACGTTCTCGCTCATAACTTTTCCGTTCCCTTTTTTCCCCGTCCTGACGTTCTCTCTTTTCGTTACTGAAATTTCCGCCGTAATTTCCCTTATAAAAATTGCGGCCGGCCGGTTTTCGGTTTCCACCGTTCTCTTTTCTATTATAATTTCTTTCCATAGTTCAATTTTAATCACGCCCCGATATATGCACTCTCCCTTTCCCCCGGTATTTTATTTTATATTTTTAACATCCAACATTTTGAAAGCCTGGTATCCGGAAATGCATACAAACAAGATCTGTTCAACGGCTTTTATCACACGTTTTTATCTTAAATTTCCGAATAAATCTTTTATCCTTTCTATTATTATTTAGGAGCCGTCCTGTATACAAACAAAGCGATCACCGTAAACAATATATTCGGCAGCCACACAGATAATAACGGATTCATATTTCCATTTGTTGCAAAAACAGTTGAAAATTGCATAAATAATATATACGAAAAACTGAGCAAAAGTCCCAAACCCAAATGTAAGCCCATTCCTCCCCTGATTTTCCGGGAAGAAATACAAGCCCCTATAATGGTCAGAATAAAGGTAGCAAAAGCATTGGACCAGACCTTGTATTTTTCAATCTGAAATTCAGTCACATTTGAACTTCCCCTCAATCGCATACGCTCAATATATTCATTCAATTCCGGCAAAGTCAGCTGCTCTTTAATTTTACTCGGATCTTCCGAAAACTCAGAAGGCATAAAATTCAACAGGGTATCCAATTCCCGCCCTGTAGTATAAATCTCTTTATCTCCTTCCAACTCTCTCAATTTCCAGTTATTAATGATCCATTTCTCCTTTTCTTTATCCCAGCTTATCCGGGTAGAAGTAAGTTTACTCACCAGCGTATCCCCCTGAAAATTCTCCAGCGAAAAATCATATCCGATATTAGAAGCCACGGAGTAGTTGGACATATAAATATACACTCCCGGTGCTATTTGCCGGTGGATATTCGCTTCCCGGTTCGCATATTTTTTCCCCATATATTCTTTCTGAAACTGGATCCGGGTCTGGTTGGCATTCGGAATAACAAAAGCACTCAGGAAAAACGACAATAGGGCAATAATAGTGGCGGAAATCAAATAAGGGACCAAAAAACGATTGAAACTGATGCCCGTGCTCAGGATGGCGATAATTTCACTGTCATAAGCCATCTTAGAAGTAAAGAAAATAACAGATATAAAGGTAAACAAAGCCGAAAAAACATTGGCGAAATAAGGAATAAAATTCATATAATAGTCAAATACAATCGCCCGTAACGGAGCCTCATATTCGATAAACTTTTCCAAACGTTCCGACACGTCAAATACGACTACAATGCAAAGAATAAGTGCCAGGGAAAAAAAGAATGTCCCTAAAAATTTTCGTATAATATATAAATCGAGCTTTTTCATAATACCTCTTCCGGCAGTTTATCAGTGGCCGGAATAATCTGATTTCTGCTTTATATCTCTTCTTAATTTTATCTTCATTTATAAACGGGTGGTTACTTTTCTGATCATACGGTTTTTCCAATCCAGAAAATCGCCTTCTGTTATGTGTCTGCGGGCTTCCCTTACCAGCCATAAATAAAAAGCCAAATTATGGACAGAACAGATTTGTAACCCTAAAATTTCATTTGCTTTAATAAGATGTCTTAAATAAGCCTTAGAATAATCTGTATCTGCATAACACAACCCGGCCGGATCAAGGGGAGAAAAATCTTTTTCCCACTTCCGGTTTTTTATATTGATAATCCCTTCCGTAGTGAACAGCATTCCGTTTCTTCCGTTTCGCGTCGGCATTACGCAGTCGAACATATCTACTCCCAAAGCAATGGCCTCCAGAATATTTTCAGGCGTACCGACTCCCATGAGGTAACGGGGTTTGTCCGGAGGCAAAATCCGGTTAACCACTTCTATCATGGCATACATGTCTTCAGCCGGTTCTCCTACAGCCAATCCGCCAATAGCGTAACCGGCCCGGTTTAAGGCAACGGCATGTTCCGCAGATTTCTCCCTCAGCTCTTTATATACACATCCCTGTACGATCGGAAACAAATTTTGTTCATATCCATAGAGGGGTGCTGTAGCGTCAAAGCGGGACACACAACGTTCCAACCACTTTTGGGTTAATTCCAAAGACTTTTTTGCATATCCATACTCACTTGTACCCGGCGGGCACTCGTCGAAAGCCATGACAATATCCGAACCGATTTTCCGCTGAATATCCATCACGTTTTCCGGAGTAAAGATATGTTTTGAACCGTCTATATGAGAGCGGAATATCACGCCTTCTTCCGTAATTTTCCGGTTTTCCGTCAGCGAAAAGACCTGAAATCCTCCACTATCTGTAAGGATAGGCCTGTCCCAGGCATTGAATTTATGTAATCCTCCGGCCGCCTGCAATACCTCTGTCCCCGGCCTTAAATACAAATGATAAGTATTCCCCAGAATAATTTCCGCCCGGATATCTTCTTTCAATTCCCGTGCATGCACTGCTTTCACTGTCCCCACCGTCCCTACAGGCATAAAAATAGGAGTATGAATTTCTCCGTGAGCTGTCGTCAATACGCCACAACGGGCCTCACTGTTTTTATCTTTCGCTATAAGGGTATAATGCATGGGCGGAAACCGAACAAATTAAACGTCACTAATTAATGAACTGCAAAGATATATTTTTTTTAGAGATTATCGATCAATGTGCAAGATTAACAAGAGAAGATAAAAAGGAAAAGGAAAAGAAAGGAATGTTAACTTTGACAGAAAAAATCCTTTGAAAACAAAGTTTTTTTTTAAACCTTTGAGGCACGATTGAATTACCAAATAATTTTAAACGATGAAAAGAATATATCACATTTTAATTTTATTGATTCTGGTGAGTGCGGGAGTGCAAGTAATGGCCCAATCCAAACAGTTAAGTCTGAACGATTTTTTCAAGGACGGAACGTTCCGGAGTAAAGGAGTGTACGGAATACGCTCCATGAACGACGGAGAACACTATACGGTTCTGGAAAACGGAGGGAAAAAGATTGTCAAATACAGTTACAAGACCGGACAACCCGTGGCTGTTTTACTGGATCTGGAAACGGTTGAAGGAAATAACAAAGTAAAATACATATCGGATTATCAATTCAATGCCGACGAAAGCCGCCTGTTGATCAGTACGAACGTCAGCCCCATTTACCGCCGTTCTTTTACCGCTGATTATTACCTGTTCGATTTTAAAAATAAAGAACTGAATTCCCTTTCTGAAAACGGGAAACAACGTTTAGCCACCTTTTCCCCCGACGGATTGCGGATTGCCTTTATGCGGGACAATAATTTATTTATATACGATATCCGCTTTAAAACAGAACGTCAAATTACTTTCGACGGCAAATACAACCACATCATCAATGGAGCTCCGGACTGGGTGTACGAAGAGGAATTTGCTTTTAACCGGGCATTTGAATGGGCACCGGACGGATCAGCCATCGCTTTTATCCGGTTCGACGAAACCGATGTAAAGGAATTTCCGATGAATATGTTTGAAGGACAAGCTCCTGCTTTAAAAGAAAATGATAATTATCCCTCCGTATACAGTTATAAATACCCCAAAGCCGGAGAAGCCAATTCAGTTGTATCGGTTCACGTATACGACATCCAGGATAAAACCACACTAAAAATGGATATAGGGGAGGAAACCGACATCTATATCCCCCGTATACGGTGGACCAGAGATCCGAAAAAACTCGCCATTATCCGGTTAAATCGTTTACAGAACAGAATGGAAGTACTGCTGGCCAACGCCCGTACCGGTGAATCGAATGTGCTGTACCGGGAAGACAATAAATATTATATAGACGAAAGCAATTTCGACAATCTGTTTTTCACAGCAGACGGACAACATTTTATCATCACCAGTGAGAAGAGCGGATTTATGCACCTCTACCTGTATGATATGGCGGGGCATGAGAAAAAAGCCCTTACTTCCGGTCCGTACGACATTGCGGATTTTTACGGATACGATCCGGTCAGAAAAACGTACTATTATTCTTCTTATGAAGAATCCCCTCTGGAAAAATATGTATATGCAGTAGACAGCAAAGGGAAAAAAAGAAAACTTACACCGGAAAAAGGCTGGAATGAAGTAAATTTCAGTAAAACATACAATTACTATATCAACACGGTTTCCAATGCAGAAAACCCTCCGGTAATCCGTTTATATAACGCCAAAGTAAAGCCTGTAAGAGTGTTAGAAGATAATCATCAGCTCAAGGAGGTGATGCAAGATTACGCCATCTCTCCGAAAGAATTCATACAAATTCCGGCCGCAGACCACCAGACCCTGTTAAATGCCTGGATCATGAAACCGGTAGATTTTGATCCCGACAAAACTTATCCTTTACTGATCACCCAATACAGCGGTCCCAATTCCCAGCAAGTAAAAAACAGCTGGGGAGGCATCAACTGGTTACATTATCTTACTCAGGAAGGTTATATCGTCGCCTGTATTGACCCCCGGGGCACAGCTGCCAGAGGGGAAGAATTCCGCAAATGTACTTATATGCAATTGGGAAAACTGGAGAGCGACGACATGATTGCAGCCGCCAAATGGCTGGCCGAAAAACCGTATGTCGACAGCAAAAAAGTCGGGATCTGGGGATGGAGTTACGG
>JAEXFF010000392.1 GCA_023400335.1 Bacteroidota bacterium | reverse complement strand
GGGGGGAGGTGTATATTTGTTCTTCTTGTCTGGCTGATTGCCCGTTTACAGATTCATCTTATCAGACAGAAACAGCTGTTTGGGAGACTTTTGAAGGAGCCTGCCACCCGGAAAAGATCTATTCTCTGTTTTATTATAATAAATATAGTAATTACCGGAAGTTAGTATATGCCTTAAAATACCGTTCTGGAAAAAAGTTAGGCATCTATCTGGGAGAAATGTTAGGGGAGAAAATTGGTAATCAGACGGATATACAGGGAATTATCCCTATTCCCCTGCATCCGAAAAGAGAACGGAAAAGAGGATATAATCAGTCTTTACAAATAGCTCTGGGGATTTCAGCTGTTTTGGGTGTTCCCGTTTATGACCGGGTTATCATCCGGATACGGAACACTGTTTCTCAAACCGGAATGAATCCAGCGGAACGGCAAAAAAACGTAATAAATATTTTTGCTCTGAAAGATAAGACTTCAATTCAGGGAAAACACTTGCTGATTGTAGATGACGTCATTACTACGGGAGCTACTATGTATTCCTGTGTTACGACTTTGGCGGAGGCTGGAAATGTCCGTTTTAGTTTGGGATGTCTGGGGCGGACATGGCTCTGAAGGAGAAGATTTTCTTTTCTTTATTTCTTTGTTTTTTTGAATCTATAACTTTATAATTTCGTAACTCTTAATACTGACATTTTTTTTTAACTTTGTTGATTCAATGGTTGTTTGAAATAAGAAGGAGATATATGAATAGGAACAGTTATCGTTCGGCCTGTCTGGTTTGCCTGGGAGCATTATTTATCAGTATAATATTACATTCTTGTGCCAATAAAGGTTATCCGGAAGGAGGACCGAAAGATACTACTCCGCCAAAGGTTATTGCAGAAGTTCCGGCTTCTTTTAGTAAGGATTTTAAGAAGAAAAGTGTCAATATCTATTTTGATGAATTTGTACAACTAAAGAATATTCAGGAAAAATTCATTATTTCTCCTCCCATGGCAAAAAAACCGCAGGTCCGGTTGAGAGCTAAATATATTATAGTGGAATTGGGAGATTCTTTGCGTCCGAATACTACCTATAGTTTAGATTTTGCCGATGCTATTGTAGACAATAATGAAGGGAATCCCCTGGGCTATTACCGGTATGTATTTTCGACGGGAAATACGCTTGATACCTTAGAATTAAGTGGAAATGTGGTAGACGCCCAGACAAATGAGCCGGTAATCGGTTCATATGTTTTTCTTTATTCGGATCCTCGGGATTCGCTACCTCTCCTACAAATACCGGATTATCTTGCCCGTACTGACAGCTCCGGTTTTTTCCGTTTGACAAATTTGAAGGAAGCGGATTATAAAGTATTGGCAGTTATGGATGATAACCGGGATATGAAATATACACCGGAAGCAGAGCAGTTTGCTTTTTTGGATAGTCTGGTTCGTCCGGTTGTCATGCCTGTTACGCGGGTGGATACGCTGGGAGGGGATTCTCTGGTCGTGAGGTCTTATAATGCTTTCGGACCGAATAATTTGTATTTGCGGATGTTTAAGGAGAAATTGACACAACTGTATATGACGGATAACAACCGGAAACAACGGGAATTACTGTATTTTACATTCAGTATCCCGGGGGAAAATGATTTTAGTCTGGAATTGATGGATACCGTCGTGACGGATAAATGGTATTTTCCGGAAGTTTCGCCCGGTAGGGATACGATCCGGCTTTGGATAAAGGATTCTACAATTTATAAACGGGATACATTAAAACTGCAGTTGTCCTATCTGAGGACGGATAGTACGGGAATGTTTGTAAATCGCCTGGATACTGTAAAACTGGTGTATACGGATAAGGATAAAGGTAAAAATTCCAGACGGAAGAAAAAGAAAGAAGAAGAAAAGCCGAAAATTGAATTTTTACAGGTCAATGTCGGTGTTGAACAGGACCATGATTTGAATAAAGGAATTACCCTGGAATTTGATCGTCCTGTGACAATGGATATCAGGGAACACATCCTGCTGGCAGAAAAAGTGGATACTGTTTATCAACCTACAGATTTTACCTTCCGGCAAGACAGTACACAGATCCGTCGGTTTTATTTAGAAAAGACTTGGGAACCGGAAAAAGAATATGAGCTCACAATTGATTCTGCAGCCATTTCAGATATATACGGTCATATCAATGAACGGGTAGAAAAGAAATTTAAGATCCGGGCTTACGAAACGTATGGAAAGTTAATGGTGACTTTAAAAGGAGTACACGGACAAGTAATATTACAATTATATAAACCAGATAGTAAAAAAGATGAAAATGGGCAGAAAACATTTAACGTTTTAGATCAAAAAATCGTAGATAAGGACAGTAAAATTACGTTTGATTATTTACGCGAAGGCAAGTATAAGTTAAGGGCTGTTCTGGATGCTAACGGGAATGGGGAATGGGATACCGGACTTTATCTGAAAGGTATTCAACCGGAAGAAGTCCGCTATTTACCAATAGAAATTAATGTAAAACAAAATTTTGATGTAGAACAGGAATTTGATTTGAATAGCTCCTACCGGGGAGGAGAAGGAAAAGCGAAGGAAGAAGACAAAAAGCCGGGGCGGAAAGACCGTTCAGGCGGGGGAGCCCAGAAGGCCATACGGGAAGACGATACTAATAGACAAAGAAATTCGCTGAAGAATCGTAATTCGCAGTCTGCAAGAGTTCAAGATTAATAGAAAAACGGGAAATGAAAAAACTGATTTTTATAACACTCATTTTGTATATGATTATGCCCGTCCGGGCACAGCAAAAACCTGCTCCTATCGAAGAACTCGTATATAGTGGATATTACAACTGGGGAATATTCTGGATGAGGGCCGGAACAGTAAAATTTACGGTTTCTCCCTCGGAGAAGTATACGGGAGCTATAGAGTTGGAAGCTATTGGCAACTCTCTGCCTTCCTGGGACTGGGTTTTTAAACTGAGGGATACCTTGACTTCACATTTTAATCCGGATAACTTTTTACCTTATGAATTTTCCCGGAAAGCCCATGAGGGAAATTACCATAAAACATTTGATTATATTGTGGATTACGATAGTTTAAAGGTGTATGGGGAAACACATAAGATCGGGAAATATTTCCGGAAAGATACAATCCCGTTACAGCCTTTAACTTATGATATGTTGTCTGTAGCCTGGATGGCCCGGGAGATTAATTTCGATACCTTAAAACCGAAAGAGCTTATACCTATACGGATCTTGATTGATAATAAAATTTATGATCTTTATATTCGTTACCTGGGTATAGATAAAGTGAGAGTCGGAGGAAAGAAGAGAGAATGTTATGTATTTTCGCCTCTTCTGGTAGAAGGAGATGTCTTTAAGGGAGGGGAGAATATGAAAATATGGGTAAGTAAGGATGAATACCGGATCCCTCTTATGGTAGAAGCCAAAATTCTGGTCGGCTCTGTCAAAGGCATTTTGGAACCTGCGGAGAGTAAATACTGAGTCTGTTTTAGAAAAATAACAAATAAAACTCAAATTTATGAAACCAACACCTTTATTGAAAATAACAATAGGAGTATTCCTGTTAGCGGCAGTAGTCGCCTGTAAGGAGAAGAGAAAGGCTTTGCCTGTTACTTCCGGTAGTTCAAATGAAGTCTTAATTGTAATGGATAAGGCTGAATGGCAGGGACCGCTCGGAGATACAGTTAAACAGTGGTTTACCCAGGAGCAGATAGGATTACCTCAGCCCGAACCGATGTTTGACATTATAAATCTTCCGTTGGCTTTTTTCGACAAAAATGTAAAAACGTACAGGAATGTGCTGGTCACCAAAATTTCTCCTGAAATTGATTCTGCGTCTATTCATTTTAAAGACAGCCCCTGGGCCCGTACTCAAAAATATTTTGAAATAGATGCTCCGGATAAAGCCGCTTTTTTAAAAGTGTTTGAGGCTAATAAACAGAAAATGCTGGATGTTTTTCTGAAGGCGGAACAAGATCGTCTCATTACTAATTATAAAAAGAATCCGAATGCTGAAATTTACAGACTTTTCAGGGATAAATATCAGCTGAGCTGGAGTTTCCCTACCGGATATATTATTAATAAAGATACGGCTGATTTTGTATGGATATCCCGGGAAACCCGAGTAGACAGCCGGGGAATTATATTCTTTCAGAAAGAGTATAAGGATGCGGCCCAGTTTGACAAGCAGGCTATTGTCGATTCTGTAAATACAGAATTGAGAAAGTTTATTCCCGGACCTCTGCCCAAAACATATATGGCTTTAGATACCGTTGCCCCGGACGTGGCGAAAACTTATAAATACGAAGGGAAGCATTATGCTGTAATGATGAGGGGATTGTGGATGGTCGTTAACGATTTTATGGGAGGGCCGTTCGTACTGAATGTTGTATTGGATCAGGAAAATAACCGGATTCTGTATATGATGGGCTATATTTATGCGCCGGATGATAAGAAACGGAATATGCTCCGGCAGGTGGAAGCGATTTTGTTTACGGCCGGATTGGATTATAAAGAAGGAAATAAATAGGAAGAGATTGCCGAAAACGCCTCTTTCCAATGATTTTTTGTTGTATGTATGTGAAGTTTTTATGGGGGATATTCAGTCTGTTTTTGTTTCTGAAACAGACTGTTTCCGCTGAAACCGTTTGGCCTGGTGTATGGTGTTATGAGACTTATCAGGCAGAACTAAGCGGAAAAAAGGTGGCTTTGGTCGCCAACCAGACTGCTGTCGTTTGTGGAATGGAATTGGCAGGAAAAGGGGCGGTTCGGGAGGATGGTTTACATACAGTTGATTTTTTGAGGCAGAAAGGGGTCGGATTAGTAAAAATTTTTTGTCCAGAACATGGTTTTCGGGGTACTGCTGATGCGGGGGAAAGAATCGGAGATTATACAGATGAGCAAACCGGTTTACCTGTTATTTCTTTGTATGGCTCGAAAAAGAAACCGTCGGCTGCAGATTTAAAAGGAATCGATGTCGTCATTTTTGATATGCAGGATGTAGGGGTACGTTTTTATACTTATATTTCAACCCTGCATTATGTCATGGAAGCTTGTGCAGAAAACGGGCTTCCCCTTATTGTTATGGATCGGCCTAATCCCAATGCCTTTTATATAGATGGTCCGGTTTTGAAGCCGGAATATACTTCTTTTGTCGGCATGCACCCTGTTCCCGTAGTATACGGTATGACGATTGGAGAATATGCAAAGATGATCAATGGTGAACATTGGTTGAAGGGGGGAATTGAATGCGAACTGACCGTTGTTCCTTGCCGGAACTGGTCGAGGGATATGATAATAGAATTACCCCGCAGACCTTCTCCGAATTTACCGGACCGGATTTCGGTGATGTTATATCCTTCTGTCTGTTTTTTTGAGGGGACAGTTGTGAACGAGGGCAGAGGAACCCTGATGCCTTTTCAGGTATTTGGACATCCGGATTTGGAAAATATGCCTTATACTTATATACCTGTTCGTATTGAAGGGATGAGCAAAAATCCAAAATGCCTGGGGAAGAAATGTTATGGAAAGGACTTGAGGAATCAATATGAAATTGTAAAAAAGGGGAAAAGGCTTCGTTTGGATTGGTTGTTGCAAGCTTATGAAAATTATAAAGGAAAAACTTCTTTTTTTATTCCTTTTTTTGATAAATTAGCAGGGACGTCTGATTTAAGGGAAGCGGTATTGGCAGGAAAAAAGGAGGATGAGATTCGGAAATCCTGGCAGACGGATTTGGAGCATTTCAAGAAAATCAGGCTTCGTTATTTGATCTATTGAGGGTTAGAATGGAATGCAGGGAGTAAAAAATAATTGAGTCATGTCTGAAAAAGTAAAAAAAACAAGGGGAAAAAAAATCCTGAAATGGTTTTTTCTGACAGTAGTCGGAATGATCTTCCTGATAGGCATAGCAATAGGCATTGTTCTTAATTTTGTGTTTACTCCTGCTAAAATAACTCCTTTAGTGGAAAAGACGGCAGCTCAATATTTGAAGGCTGATATACATATCGGGGAAATCGAATTGACTTTTTTTTCGACTTTCCCGGATCTGGGGTTAAAAATAACAGATGCCAGTATTGTTTCAAATGTTTTGCGCGATACTTCCCTGCAAGCGGCTCAAACGGATTCGTTAATGTACATAAAAGAATGTCTGGTTACAGTAAATCCGGTTGCTTACCTGAGAAAAAACGAAATTAAAGTAAAAGACTTTATTTTAGATGCTCCCCGTATTTATGCTTTTATAGATAAGAACGGGCAGGCCAATTGGAATATGACGGGGGAAGTGGCTGATTCTATCGTAGCAGACAGTATTGTGCCGCAGGAAAAAGTAAGATCCGAAACATATCTGGATATAAAGAATGTGAAGATCCGGAATGGCTGGTTAGTGTTTGATGACCGGAATACACAGCTTTATTCCCGAGTAGAGGGATTGAATTTAGATGTGGACGGGGATTTTTTGGGGCGTACGGCTGAACTTCAATTGGATTTATCTGCTCAGAATCTGCTTTTATGGCAGGAAGGGAAATTGTTGGTCCGGCGGCTGGCACTTGGAGTGGAAACGCGTATGAATGTGAACCGGGATTCCCTTTTGTATACCTTGGAAAAAGCTGTATTTACAGTAAACGGGATAAAGTTTGGTGCGGGCGGGCGTTTACAGGCCGATACTGTGAACCGGACAGTTCTGGTAGATATAAAATATGGAATTCATATTCCTTCTTTGAAAACATTACTGGATTTGGTGCCCGCTGATGTTTTGGACAAAGATAAAAAGGTAGATGTAAGGGGGGATGTACTTTGTACCGGAACTTTAACCGGTTTGTACGGAAAGAAAAATATTCCGTTATTCACCTCCGAATTTAAAATTAAGGACGGTTACATTGCCTACGAAGGAATGTCTTCGCAAATCGAGCAGTTAGACATGGATTTTTTTGCTCAAATTGATTTACAAAAAGAACAACCTTCTTACATTCAGCTGGATCATTTTTGTATGAGAGGCGGAAAAACAGATATCGATGTAGTCGGGAGAGCTGAGAATATTTTGGAAGATCCTGTGATTCGGGCAAAATTGGATGCTGATATTGATTTTGACGATTTGACCCGAATATTTCCCTTAACGGATGGAGTTAACTGTGAAGGAAAAATAGCCGCTTCCCTGAAGACAAATGTGTTGCTTTCAGATGTTATGGCTGCTAACTACGGACGTTTAAAAGTGGGGGGCTGGTGTAAAATGCAGGATGTTGCCGTTTTTATTCCTAAAGACAGTATCGTGCTGAATGTAAAATCGGCAGGCATCGGTTTCGCTACCAATCGAAAAAATGAAAAGGTTCTGCAGGGAGTCGATTTCCTGAATGGTATTATAGGATATTCCGGTCTGGACATTCATGTGAAAAATAAAGTAAGGCTATTGATGGATACGACTTACCTGACGTTAAAGACGACTCCCCTAAAGGACACCCTGGCTATTGCAACTGTAAATTCCGGTTTACACATTGGCCGGACTCTTTTTATCGTTCGGGATACTCTGTTATTGGGGGTAAAACAAATGGAGGCTAAGGCAAAATTGATGCCGAGTAAGCGTAATAAAGATATTCCGCGGATTGAGGCGCAGTTTCAATTTGACAGTTTGCGGTTAAGGGCACTCAATAACCGGTTGAATATTGCCAGGGGGGATTTGCAATTGTCGGCCACGAGGAGCCGTCGCAATGAACGGATATGGTTCCCTTCCGGATATATAGATTTTGAGGGATTGCGGGCTTATACTCCTTATTTCCCCTTGCGTATCCGTATGCCGGGAACACGTGTTCATTTCGACCGGCAACAGATTTTTCTGGATTCTGCTGTTATGCGTATAGGAAGATCGGATGTACGGTTGACAGGAAGTCTCTCTAATTTGACCCGGGCTTTTTTCAAAAAAGAGGATCTCAAGGCAGAACTTACAGTTCAGTCGAAAATGATTAATTGCAATCAGATCATGCGGGCTTTGGATATGGGAACTGCATATATGAATAAAGTACAAACAGGGTATAAAGAAGCGATCTCTACGGAGGAGGACGATATGGATAATCTGGCCGTAGCCAGTGATTCTATCGGATATGAAGGGAATAGTGCTGTATTTGTCGTTCCGCCTGGTATTGATTTTACTTTTAAAACGGATATTGATAAAATGATATTCGGGAATCTTTTGATGGATAGTATACACGGGGAAATGGTCATGAAGAATCAATGTATAGAAGTTTCAGATCTGGAATTGCGTTCTTCTGCCGCCAATATGGATGCGACTTTAATTTATAAAGCTACGGACACTTTACGGGCATATACAGGCTTTGCCTTGAAAATGCACGATATCCGGATTGATAGTCTGGTCCGCGTGATTCCGGCTCTGGATACGCTTTTCCCTATGTTGAAATCTTTTGAAGGAGTGGTCGATTTTCATATCTCGGCAGAGAGTTGGTTGGATTCGGCTTTTATGATTGATTTGCCTACGCTTCGGGCAGCAGCTTATTTGGATGGGCATGATCTGGTATTAATGGATGGAGAAACTTTCGCTGAAATTTCTAAAATGTTGATGTTTAAAAATAAAAAACGGAATATGATTGATTCTATTTCTGTTGATTTCCTGATAAAAGACGGGGTCATTGAAATATTTCCTTTCTTACTGGAAATGGATCGTTATAGGGTCGCTGTGGGGGGAGAGCATAATATTGATATGACCTTTAAATATCACGTCTCTCTGTTAAAATCTCCAATACCTTTCCGGGCTGGAGTCGATATTTCCGGTTCTTTGGAAAAGATAAGGTTCCGGATTACCAAGGCTAAATATAAGAATCTATTTATTCCTTCGCGAAGGGCTAAAGTGGATAGTGCTCAGCTTAATCTACGGCAGCGTATCCGCACCCTGTTGAGAGAAGGAGGAAATAATGAATTGAATTAAATGAAGGGGTGTTATAAATCCGTTTTTACGTTTAAAACGAATTGTGCCTGGACGAATAGACTTGTTTTTCCAAAAAATAACATACCTTTGCCTTGTTTTGTTCCGGACCGTCATTCGGCGTAAAGGATTAAAATGGGAATCAGGTGGAAATCCTGAACAGTCCCGCTGCTGTGATCCCAGATTACT
Organism: Bacteroidota bacterium; assembly: GCA_023400335.1. GTDB lineage: Bacteria > Bacteroidota > Bacteroidia > Bacteroidales > Marinifilaceae > Culturomica. Next base: position 31 of record JAEXFF010000392.1, on the reverse strand, counting down.
TCAAGCATTACTTTAGCCACTGTCTTTTCGG
>JAEXFF010000390.1 GCA_023400335.1 Bacteroidota bacterium | reverse complement strand
GTATAGAGATTGCCCGTCATTTTCAAACTTCGGTTATTTCGTGTGATTCCCGGCAAATTTACCGGGAAATGCGGATAGGGACTGCAATACCTTCTGCGGAACAATTGGCAGCTGTACCACACTTTTTTATTCATACTTTATCGGTAAAAGATTACTTTAATTCCTGGCAATTTGAGCAACAGGCCTTGGAAAAAATCCGGGAATTGCATCATACGGCTGAAGTGGTACTTATGGCAGGAGGTTCTATGATGTATATAGATGCTGTATGCAAAGGTATTGATGACATTCCCAGTATTGATCCCGACCTTCGGATGCAATTGATGGAGCGGATGGAGAAGGAGGGACTGGAAACAATCCGGAGCCTGCTGAGAAAATTGGATCCTGTTTTTTATGAACAAGTAGATTTGAATAATGCCAAAAGGGTATTGCATGCGGTAGAAGTATGTATGATGGCAGGTAAACCTTATTCGGCTTTACGGACGAACAGTCCGAAAGAGCGGGAATTTGACATTTTAAAAATAGGATTAAACCGCGAAAAAAGTGAATTATACGACAGAATTAATAAACGGGTGGATCGTATGTTGGAGGAGGGCCTTGAAGAAGAAGCGCATTCACTCTATCCTTTACGGCATTTAAATCCGTTGAATACTGTAGGATATAAAGAATTTTTTGAATATTTCGACGGTCAGATCAATTATCCGGAGGCGATACGTTTAATCAAGAGAAACTCCCGGAGATATGCCAAAAAACAATTGTCCTGGTTCCGTCGTGATCCTGATATTCATTGGTTCCATCCGGATGATAAAGAGGGCATATTCCGGTTGATGGAAAAAGGGGGAGTTTAAATGTTTAAGCGTCTGTAAGGGTATTTTGGGGATTAATGCTTCCTTTAAGGCGGATTAACGCTTCGCTGATTAACGGAACTGACGTTGCGGAATTAAATTAGTCAGAACCGAAGGTGCGTTCATCAGCGAATAGTGGGATGAGCCTTAAACAGGAACGAAGTACGGTTAATCATTTGAATGCTTGAACATTTACACATTACATTGGCCTTACTCTGTAATAAAACTTTTGGAACGGGCATTGATAGTAGCTTTGGTGGGCATAACCAGTATGAGGACTGAGCCGAAGAGAATAAATCCGCCCAGCAAATAATCTTTTATATCTAATTCCGGTTTCATAGCTGTATAGAAACCGGCTGCGATTAACTCGAAACTATAAGTCAGAGCCGGTTGAAAGACGCGGAAAGCCATGAACGTTTCGGATTTTGTCCATTTCAATGTAGCATAAAAAAAATAGACGGAAGCTGCATTGATAAAAAATCCGGCAATACAAGCGCTGATAATCGTAGCCGGGTTGAGTACTTCCGATAGATCGGGTAAATAATTCAGGAAAGAGAGAATGTCCGGTAGTTTCGTACCTATAACAAATTTCAGGGCTGCTATAAAAAAGAAAAAAATGATTAAGGCTAATCCTCCGATAAACATGGTATAGCCGGATATACCGCATTTCTGGCGGACAGTTGTCTCCGGGCTTTTCAGAGTAGTTTCTTCCACTACAATCGTACGGATACAACTGGCAGTAGCCGCAATCAATAAGAGTATGACAGCCGGTATGCGGACCGTCTGGGGAAGGGAATAAATAAAGAGGATAAAACCGCCCAGGATGACAAATATACCCCAATAATCTCCCCGGTGCGGGACTCTTTTGAAGAACAAATAGGCTAAAAGGTATGAAATGACTACTTCTATGTTGATGAGAATACTGGTTTCCGTCGTAGTAATATAGAGATAAGTGGAGATCATAAAAAAGCTCTTTGTCATTTGCATACCGGTATAAAGCCAGGAATAGCGTACTCCGGTTTTCCAGTTTTCAGGACTTACTTGCTGCCGGATGATTAAGAGGGCGGTTCCGGCTGAAAAAATCAGGAAAGAGGTAAAGACGATAACGTTCATATCGAATTTCAGTACGCAGAAGCGGTTGACTACTCCTAAAAGCGACCATACGATGACTGTTCCTAAAGCGTATGCTGATCCTTTCATAAATCCTTTATTTTACTTGAAACTTAAAAATTTCCATTCTATTAAAAGAGAAAAAAGTAAGGCTGCAATCATGAGACCTATGACATAGCGGTCGGTTACTTTAAAGATGGGAATGCCTGCTTTACGGTCGTTCCAATGAGTAATTTCATAAAAAAGAATTCCGATTATATAAACTCCGGAAGATAGTAGTAAGAGGTGGATGTTCCCAGCATAAATTACCCAAAGGCAATACAATACGGCAGCTGTTCCGGTAATAATAGCCAGTTGCCTGGAAATATTTTTGTTTTCATAAATTTCTTTATGCAATCCGGATTTCACCATAAACATAGCGCTGAAAATATAAGTGGGGAGAATTAATATTCCGGAGATATCGATACTGAGCAAGTAAAAATTGTGGGCTTTGACAGCCAGAAACAAAAATAATTGAATAAAACCGGAAGTAATGAGCAGGGAACCGACAGGAGCTTTTTTCCGGTTTGTTCTGGCAAACCAGGAAGGTAATACCCGGTCGCGCGCTGCCTGAGCCGGTAACTCTGCCGCAATAATTGTACCTACCAGCCAAGCCCCTGCTACGGATAGGATAACGCTGAGGTTGACGAATACCCGGGCCCATTCTCCTATGCCTTTTCCTAAAATCTGTGCTAACGAGGGATCGTTTAATCCGGCTAACTGGGCTTGAGGCATAAAACCGAAAGAGAGAATACAAATGGCTATATTCAGGAACAAACAGATTAAATAACCGATCACGGTTGCCTTTCCTACATCCGATTGCCGTATCGCGCGGGAGGAAACGACTACGGCCCCCTCTATTCCCATGAAAAAAAAGAGTGTCGTTAACATTGTACTGTTGATCTGATCTGAAAGGGGGCCCAGATGACTTTCTTTCCCCCAGAAATCAAAACGCATCAAAGAATAATCAGCAAAGCTGAATAAGAGGACAATAATTAATAACAGGGATGAAAATTTAATGATAGTAGAGATCGTATTAATGGCAGCTGCCAGCTTCATTCCCCGGGCTACGATAAAGGTAAAAAGCCAGGTAAAAGTGGAACAGAAAATTAATGTCGGCCAGCTATGCTTTAAGAGAACAGGGAAGAACAGTCCGAAAGCATCATTCAGCATGATGGCGAATACCGCATTTCCGATTGCGCTACCCATCCAGTAACCCCAGGCGATATTGAAACCGGCGTATTCTCCGAATCCGGTACGGGTATAAGAATAAATACCGTTAGAAAGATCCGGGCGGACAGCGATCAGGGTTTTAAAGGTAAGTGCAATGGCCAGAATACCTGTGCCTGAAATAATCCAGGAAATCGCGATGGCTCCCAGACTGGCCTGGTGAGCCAGGACCTTAGCGATATTGAAAATTCCGCCCCCGATAATACCACCGACCACAATGGCAATCAGTCCGATCAGGCCTAATTTTGTTTGCTGTTGCTTCATGTGCCATTGTACGCAGTTTGGTAAAGATTTGTTTAATAGAGTCGATAGATTATAAATAGAAGTCTGAGGAGAGCATAATATGTCCTCAAAAATTTGAATATTAGGGCTGTTTTTTAATGGGTTACCGGATTAGGGGCCTGAACAGAAACGGGTTGAAGGAAGGGATATTCCGGCTTGATGCTTTCATCCGGGGCGGGGATTTGCGAAATGAATGAAAATTTTCCGCCGATTAACGGAACAAAGAGCCCCAGAACTATCCGTCCGGACCGAAATTCCGTTAATCAGCGGTTATTTGTTAAACTTTAACCGGGCACAAGGTGTACTTGATGATTTCCGTTCAATTCTTTAATGTGCCCATTCGGCAAAAAAGTCATTTCCTTTATCGTCTACAATAATGAAAGCCGGGAAATTTTCTACACGTATTTTACGTACTGCTTCCATGCCGAGTTCTTCGAAATCAACGACTTCTACAGATTTAATGCTGTTCTTGGCTAAAATTGCTGCAGGACCGCCGATAGAGCCCAGGTAAAAACCTCCGTGCTTTTGACAGGCATCTGTAACGGCCTGGGAACGGTTTCCTTTGGCCACCATAATCATTGAACCTCCCAAAGACTGGAATAAGTCGACATAAGGATCCATACGTCCGGCAGTAGTAGGTCCGAAACTACCGGGAGGCATTCCTTGCGGGGTTTTAGCCGGACCGGCATAATAAACCGGGTGTTTTTTGAAATATTCCGGCATCGGTTTACCTTCGTCTATCATTTGTTTAATGCGGGCGTGAGCAATGTCACGGGCGACAATTAAGGTTCCGGAAAGATTCAAACGGGTTTTTACCGGGTATTTCGTTAATTCTTTCAATATATTTTCCATGGGCTGGTCCAGGTCGATATTCACTGCCGGTGCCAAAACCGGTGATTCTGCCGGTAAGAAACGGGCCGGATTTTTTTCTAGTTGTTCCAGGAAAATACCTTCTTCTGTAATTTTGGCTTTGATATTCCGGTCTGCGCTGCAACTTACTCCTATCCCAACCGGACAGGAAGCTGCATGCCGCGGTAAGCGGATGACCCGGACGTCGTGTACCCAATATTTTCCACCGAATTGGGCACCTATGCCTTTTTCCTGACAAATTTTCAGGATTTTTTCTTCCCATTCCAGATCCCGGAAAGCGCGGCCACCTTCATTTCCGGATGTGGGGAGGTGGTCATAATAACCTGCAGAAGCTTTTTTGACTGTAGCTAAGCAAGCTTCCGCAGAAGTTCCTCCGATGACAACTGCCAGATGGTAGGGAGGGCAGGCAGAAGTTCCTAAATCCAACACTTTCTGGGAGATGAATTTGGTGAGGGTCTCTTCGTTCAATAAAGCCTTCGTTTGTTGGTATAAAAATGTTTTATTGGCTGAACCTCCTCCTTTGGTCATAAATAAAAATTTATAAGTATTCCCTTGGGTGGCATACAGATCAATTTGGGCCGGTAAATTCGTACCAGTGTTTTTCTCTTCTGTCATGCTGAAAGGAACGACCTGGGAGTATCGGAGGTTCCGGTCACGGTAAGTTTCAAACACTCCTTTACTGATAGCTTCGGCATCATTATAGCCGGTATAGACATCCTGTCCTTTCATTCCGATACAGATAGCCGTACCTGTATCCTGGCAGGTAGGTAATTGTCCTTCTGCCGATACGACCTGATTCAGTAGTAAAGTATGTGCTACGAATTTATCATTATCGCTGGCTTCAGGATCTTTTAAAATATCGGCAACTTTTTGTAAATGAGAGGCCCGGAGGTAAAAAGAAACATCTGCATAAGCTTCGCGGGCTAATAACTCCAAACCTTCCTGTTCTATTTTCAAGATTTTACGTCCGTCACATTCTACCGTTTTGACATACTCTTTCGTTAAGAGACGATACGCTGTTGTATCTTTTTCAATTGGAAACGGTTCCTGATATTTAAATTCTGCCATGATGTAATGGGTTTATTAAGTTATAAATAGTACAATACCAACTTGATTAATTTGGCAACGAAATTAAGATTAATAAGTGAAAATGACTAAAATTTTTAGAGAAAAATTTCTCTAATTAAGAATTCGCTAGAAAGGTTTCTCAGCTGGGATTTTTTGAGTATAATTTTCCTATATTTGTTTGTTTTTCTGAAAAAAAGAAAATTTGGTATTTTTGTATTATAGGCAAATAAATGGATAGCGGAGTTATTTTTTGGAGCATTATTGTATTTTTAAGTGCCGGTTTCCTTCTGGAAAGGTTACTGGACGGACTGAACATGCGTTGTATGTCTTCCCATTTACCGGAGAGCCTGAAAGGAATTTATGATGAAAAAGAGTATGAACGTTTTCAAAATTACAAAAGGGAGACCAATCGGTTTAATTGTATCTGTTCTGCTTTTTCTTTTATCGTGCTGATTGTATTTTTAAGTGTGGGTGGATTTGGTTGGTATAATGCGTGGATTGTGGGGATAACGGATAATCTGATTCTGCAGACGCTGTTATTTATGCTCGGGTTATTGGTAGCTTCTACCTTAGCAGAGATGCCTTTTGATTGGTATGCGACTTTCCGGATAGAGGAAAAATTTGGTTTTAATAAAACGACTTTAAAAACGTGGGGATCGGATACTTTAAAAAGTTTATTGCTTTCTGTATTTATCGGAGGAATTATTTTAACTGTTGTGGTGTGGTTTTATAAGATAACTGGAATTTATTTTTGGTACTATGCCTGGGCTATCATCAGTTTATTTTCACTGTTTATGGCTTTATTTTACTCCCGTTTGATTGTTCCGCTTTTTAATAAGCAGTTTCCTTTGGAATCCGGAAATTTGAGGGATAAAATTGAAACATTAGCGCAAAAAACAGGTTTTAAATTGAAAAATATTTATGTAATAGACGGTTCCAGAC
>JAEXFF010000368.1 GCA_023400335.1 Bacteroidota bacterium | reverse complement strand
GACCTTATGAGGTGGTGAAAGAATGGGGCGTTTTTGAAGATGTTTATTGTGCAGGAAATGAAAAAACATTTCGGTTTATGGAGGATGTGCTGGAGGAAGTGATTGCACTTTTCCCGTCTGAATTTATACACCTGGGAGGAGATGAATGCCCCAAAGACGCCTGGAAAAATGTCCTAAATGTCAGAGGCGGATAAAAACGGAGAAGCTGAAAGATGAGAACGAATTGCAAAGTTATTTTGTCCATCGTATGGAAAAATACCTGAATTCTAAAGGAAGAAAACTGATTGGCTGGGATGAAATTCTGGAAGGAGGTATTTCTCAAACGGCTACGATTATGTCCTGGAGGGGGACCCGGGGCGGAATAGAAGCGGCCAAACGGGGCAATCAGGTTATTATGGCTCCTAATACTTATGTCTATTTGGATTATTATCAATCCTTAGACCGGGACAAAGAGCCGTTTGCAATCGGCGGTTATGTACCCGTTGAAAAAGTATACAGTCTGGAGCCGGCTTTGGGCTTAAAGCCGGAGGAAAGTAAAATGATCATTGGGGTACAGGCGAATACGTGGACAGAATATATAAAAGATTTCGGACATGTGGAATACATGGTCCTTCCCCGTTTGGCAGCATTGTCGGAAGTGGCGTGGACGCCCGCTACTGAAAAAGATTATGCCGATTTTATCAATAGAGTTGTGACTTTATCCGAACGGTATGAAGCGTTGGGGTATAATTATGCCAAACATATTTTGTCTGTAAAGGGGGTTACAAAATTGAACGAAGATAAAAAGAGATTGGAATTATTTTTGGTACCTTCCGTCGGAACCTACGAGATTCACTATACAATGGATGGGAGTGTGCCGACTGTAGAATCTTCCCGGTATAGGGACAAACTGGATATATATAAAAGCTGTGAGCTAAGGGCCCGCTTGTTTAAAGAGGGAGAACCCTTAGGTAAAGAGTATCAGAAGAAATTTGATTTCGGTAAATCGACTTTCAAAAAGGCTACTTTATCCAGCCAGACGGCTATATCTTATTCTGCACAGGGAGGGAGCAGTTTGACTGACGGAGTAAGGGGAAGCGAAGATTTTCAGGATGGGAACTGGTTGGGTACTTCTATAGACGATATCGTTTTGGTGATAGATATGGAAAAACCGACGGTATTTACAAAAGTGAGTGTCGGTTGTTTAAACCGTCCGTCAGACCGGATTTGCTTGCCGGAAGCGATAAAAGTCTATCAATCCAACGGAAATCAGTATTATTTTAAAGTTGCGGAATTAAAGAATATCGATTCTTTAACAGATATGCAAACCCAAGGATTGAAAACTCTGGATATAGATATAAAGAACGGGAATGCCCGTTTGATAAAAATCGTGGTGGAGCGTAAAAAAAATTTACCGGAAGGGCATCCTGCTGCGGGGACTGCTCCTTATCTGTTTGTGGACGAGATAGAGGTGAACTAGCAGGAGAGAAGTCGGGGGTGTGAATAATTAAATTATACGATATGAAGCTGAATTTTTGGAAACTTTTACCGGGACTATTGCTTTTAATAAACCTGGTTTCGTCTTGTGATTCAAAGCCGGAAAAAGCTGCTTTGACTATTTACTGCACCTCCGATGTCCACGGTACAGTCTTTGACTATGATTTTAAACGCAATAAGGAAAGCCGCAGTAGTTTGGCTAATGTCTCGGCTTATATAAAAGAGGAAAGGGCAAAAGACAGTACTGCCCTTATATTGCTGGATAACGGTGACTTTTTACAAGGACAACCGACAAATTATTATTATAATTTTGTAGATACATCCGGAGTTAATTTAACAGCTCAGGTTATGAATTATCTGAGATATGACGCAGCTTCCGTAGGAAATCATGATATAGAAGCGGGGCATCCCGTATATGATAAAGTGGTTAACGAATTCAATTTTCCCTGGCTTTCTGCTAACACCATACGGGAAGCTACAGGAAAACCTTATTTTAAACCTTACACTGTACTCTACCGGAAAGGGATTAAGATTGTTGTGTTGGGAATGACGACTCCCGGAATTTATAAGTGGTTGCCTAAAAAATTGTGGGAAGGAATGGATTTTCAGGATATGGTTGAGGCGGCTCAATATTGGGTTCCTAAAATTCAAAAAGAAGAACAACCGGACCTGTTAATCGGACTTTTTCATTCCGGTTTTGATTATAATTATGCCGGGGAAAATGCCCGGACGCCAAGAAATGAAAATGCCGGCGTATTAGTGGCCCAGCAGGTTGATGGATTCGACCTCATTATTCTCGGACACGATCATCAGGAAAAACAAATGGAGGTTATCAATAATGCCGGACATAAAGTCGTTATACTGGATCCAAAATCCCATTCCACTTATCTGGGAAAAATTAATGTTGAGTTGAACCGTAAGGGAAAGCAGTATGACAAAATAATTACCACAGAATTGATACCCTTATCTTCTGTACCTAAGGATACGGCTTACCTCTCTCATTTTACTCCTGAAATGGATAAAGTGAAAACTTATATTGGAGAAGAAATCGGAGAATTTACGGAATCTTTATCAGGGCGGGATGGTATTTTCGGGCCGTCGGCTTTTACGGATTTTATTCATAATGCCCAGTTGGCAACTACAGGTGCGGATATTTCTTTCAGTACCGTTTTACAGATGGATGCTTTAATCGGAAAGGGAAAAGTGACCATACGGGATATGTTTAACCTGTATAGTTATGAAAACGGCCTTTATATAATGGCTTTTACAGGTAAGGAAATCGATCAGTATCTAGAATATGCTTATGGTTTACAATACAATACGATGACTTCTGCCAAGGATCATTTATTGCGTTTTAAAAAAGATTCTACGGGAGAATTAATAAAAAATAGCAGAGGGAAATATGTATTGGTTACTGATTTTTTCAATTATTCCTGTGCAGCAGGTATTAACTATACCGTAGATTTGACAAAGCCGGAGGGCGAACGTGTGGAAATACATTCCATGTCGGACGGATCTCCTTTTGATGAAAACCGGACTTATCAGGTAGCGATTAATTCATATCGGGGAAATGGAGGTGGCGGACATCTTTCAAAGGGGTTGGGATGGAGTAAAAAAGAAATGGACGCCCGCATCACGAAAATTATGCCGAAAGATGTACGTTTTTACATAATGGAATATATCCGGGAGAAAGAAGTATTAAGCCCTCAATGCCGGAAAGATTGGAAAGTGGTGCCGGCCAGATGGTTTAAGAAGGGGAAGGAACAGGATTATGATTTGCTCTACAATTGAGTGTTTGAAAGTTTAAATGTGAACATTTTTACAGTTAATCTGTTCAGAAAAATAGAGTATAATTTTCGGATTTTAATATTTATCTTTTAACTTTAACTGTTTTTTAAAAGAAAACGTTTGTAAGAATAGAGACGATCCTGTTTCTATATGAAAGTACGGCAAATCAGGGGAATCTTGGATATTTAAATTATTTTATATGCGTGGTGTTTTAAAAAAAGTAATTTATTTATTACCTGTATTTTTACTGTTTACAGGTGATTTATTTGCACAGGTTGGAGAAGGAGTCCAGAGTGCTGTCAATATCGAAAGTCATATTTCTTTTATGTCTGTATTGAGGGGCTTATTAGGGATCGCTTCTTTGATCGGGATTGCGTGGTTGTTTAGCAGTAACCGGAAGGCAATTTCCTGGAAAGTAGTAGGGATAGGGTTAATTATACAGTTATTATTAGCAATAGGGGTCCTCTATGTACCTTTTGTACAGGCTTTCTTCGAATTTTTTGGAAAAATTTTCGTAACGATTTTGGATTTTACCAAAGAAGGGAGTGTTTTCTTATTAGGGAGTTTAATGGATACTACAAAGACGGGTTATATTTTTGCTTTTCAGGTTTTACCGACGATTATATTTTTCTCGGCTCTGACCTCTTTATTGTTTTACCTAGGTATTATTCAGAAAGTGGTATATGCTTTGGCATGGGGGATGACGAAACTGATGAATATCTCCGGGATGGAATCGTTGTCTGTGGCTGGAAATATATTTTTGGGCCAGACAGAAGCGCCTTTGATGATCAAGGAATATCTGGATGACATGAGTCCTTCAGAAATATTTTTAGTGATGACAGGAGGCATGGCCACGATTGCAGGAGGGGTTTTGGCAGCTTATATCAGTTTTTTGGGAGGAGACGATCCTGTACAGCGATTGGTTTTTGCCAAGCATCTGCTGGCGGCTTCCGTAATGGCAGCACCTGGGGCTGTTGTATTTGCTAAGTTGTTGGTTCCTCAGACTCAAAAAGTGAATAATAATATTCAGATATCCAAGAATAAAGTAGGTAAGAATGTATTGGATGCGATTTCTAATGGAGCTGCGGAAGGCGTAAAATTAGCCGTGAATGTGGCAGGTATGTTATTGGTTTTTGTCGCTTTTATCGCTTTTGCGAATTATTTGTTTACGAAGTTTGGCAGTCTGGTTGGGTTGAATGAATGGGTAACTCAGGTGACAGATGGCCGTAGCACAGCTTTCAATTTGCAATTTATTTTAGGATATGCGATTTCTCCGTTGATGTGGTTAATTGGGATTTCTGCTGATGATATGGTATACGCCGGCAGTCTTTTGGGGCAGAAGGTTATTATGACAGAGTTTATCGGATATGTGGATCTGGCTAATCTAAAAGCTGCAGGAGCTTTTGCTCAGGCAAAATCTATTATTATGTGTACTTATTTTCTCTGTGGATTTGCTAATTTTGCTTCTATTGGGATCCAGATTGGCGGAATTGGCGGATTAACTCCTAAGAACAAACCGTTGCTGGCAAAATTTGGCATGCGGGCATTGCTAGCCGGGACTTTGGCTTCTTTGCTATCCGCTACTGTGGTCGGAATGATTATAGGATAAACGTTTAAAAAATAAAATTTCCGGCTGATGAATAGAGAGGGAGTCTGATTA
>JAEXFF010000335.1 GCA_023400335.1 Bacteroidota bacterium | reverse complement strand
ACATACGAAACCAATGTCATGGGAACAATCCGGATTATGGAAGCTATACGGAATACGCCTGATGTCAAAGTAGGCGTTATGGTTACAACAGATAAGTGTTATGAAAATAAGGAACAGATTTGGGGGTACCGGGAGAATGAACCCATGGGAGGGTATGACCCCTATTCCTCTTCCAAGGGTGCAGCAGAAATTGCAATAGCTTCCTGGAGACGGTCGTTTTTCAATCCGGAGACATACGGGGAACACGGTAAGTCGATTGCCAGCGTGCGTGCGGGAAATGTCATTGGAGGAGGCGACTGGGCTTTGGACCGGATTGTGCCGGACTGTATAAGAGCTCTGGAGGCCGGGGAACCGATTGAAATCAGAAACCCGCAGGCGGTTCGGCCGTGGCAGCATGTTTTGGAGCCTTTGAGTGGTTATTTATTATTGGGGATGCAGATGTGGAAAAAGCCTGTCAGCTATTGCGAAGGCTGGAATTTCGGTCCCAGGGCGGAATCTGTAGCTACTGTGTGGGAGATTGCAGGACAGATCGTTGCCGATTATGGCAGGGGAGAGGTGAAAGATGTTTCAGGGACGGCTGCTCTGCATGAAGCAAAACTTTTGATGTTGGATATTTCAAAAGCGAAGTATTATTTAGATTGGGAACCCCGCTTAGAAGTCAGGGAAGCAGTAAGCCTCACAACCGATTGGTATAAACGTTACCGGAAAGAGCCCGTTTATGGCATCTGTACAGAGCAAATAGAAAAATATATGTCTTCCCGATGAAACGAATAGAAACACCTATAGCCGGTTTATATATTCTGGAAACAGTTTGTTTTCAAGATGAGAGAGGATGTTTTCAGAAATTGTATAATTCCGATTTTTTTAAAGAAAACGGCTTGGATACGGATTTTAAAGAATTTTATTATTCGGTTTCCCGGAAAAACGTGATCCGGGGAATGCATTTTCAGTTGCCTCCTTTTGAACATACCAAATTGGTATATGTCAGTAAGGGGAAAATCCGGGATGTAGTCGTTGATTTACGTAAAAAATCAGCTACTTACGGAATGCATTTTGCTTTGGAAATGGATGAAGTAGAGGCCCGGTATTTGTATATTCCCCGGGGATTGGCCCATGGCTTTTTAGCTTTGGAAGAAGGGAGTATTGTCAACTATGCCCAGACCTCCTGTTATGCGAAAGCGCAGGATTGCGGGATTGCCTGGGATTCTTTTGGATTCGACTGGGGGGTGGAACGACCGGTTATTTCCGGGCGGGATCTGGCTTTTGAAAAATTAGAGAACTTCAAATCTCCTTTTTGATGAATATACTGGTAACGGGAGCTACGGGCTTTGTCGGACGGCATCTGGTCCGGAAATTGAAACAAGATTTTTCCCTGCATCTTCTGGTCCGGGAAGGTTCGGATTTAACGGGATTAGAAGGCTTCCCGGTGTATCGTTTTAAAGAAAATATTCCGGAACTGAGGCAATATTTGGAAAAGGAGAGAATAGAGGGAATTGTACATTTGGCCTCTTTCTATGTAGCCCAGCATCAGGAGGAACAGCTCAAAGATATTATTTTGTCGAATGTCTATTTCGGGACAGCTTTATTGGAGGCTGCTTGTAAAAGCGGGGTAAAATGGTTCCTGAACACAGGTACCATATGGCAGAATTACGAATCAGAGCGTCCGGAATATTGTCCCGTAAATTTGTATGCGGCTTCCAAACAGGCTTTTACCGATATGGCACAGTATTATACGGCTGTTTCTTCCCTTCGTTTTATCACTTTAAAGTTGTGTGATACATACGGTCCGGAGGATACCCGGACTAAAATATTGGCTTTGTTCAAACGGATAGCCGGAACGGGAGAAGAGTTGGCGATGTCTCCGGGAGCTCAGCTCATCGATTTGGTGCATATTGACGATGTGATTGACGGTTTCCGGATTTTGATAGATCGGTTAAGCAGGGGGGAAGAATCAGGGGACGAGTATGTATTGAGGGCTGTACGGCGTTATTCTCTCCGGGAATTGTCTGTTGTTTTTGAACAAATCAGCGGGAAAAAGTTGCACATTATATGGGGAGGAAGGGAGTACCGGAGGCGGGAAGTGATGTGTCCCTGGAATAAAGGAACGGTCTTGCCGGGTTGGCATCCCCGGGTTTCTTTGGAAAAGGGGATTTTGGATATATTACAGAATAATTGAGAAAGATAAATGCGGAATATTTTTGAAATAAAGGATAATTTTCAGACTTGCAAGGATACCTCTTCTATATTGGTAAGCGGGGATTTTTCCAATTGTCCGGCACCGGAAGTTTCTGTCGTAATGCCGGTTTATAATCATCCGGATTTTTTACGGGTAGCATTAAAATCGGCTTTGGATCAGGATTATCGGGGAGCCTATGAGATTATCGTAGTGGATAACGATGATTCGGTTCAGGGAGAATCTCCGAATTTTAAAGTGGTCCGCGAATTCAATGCGCCTCATGTATATTATTACCGGAACCAGGTGAATATCGGGATGTTTGGCAACTGGAACCGTTGCATTGAGCTGGCCAGAGCTCCTTTTCTGGTCTTTTGCCACGACGATGATATGCTTCTGCCGAATGCCTTGTCCCGGTTGATGAATTTACAGAAAAAAAGTGGAAATAAAGCTATTTTTTCAGCCTTCAATAAGATAAACGGAAAAGGAGAGTATATTAAAAAGAAAAAGGCTGGTAAGAAAATATTGGGGATGCTGAAGAAAAAAGATCACTATAATTATGCTGTATTTGCTCACTTTATGGATGAAGTAGGCAATGGGGTCGGTTCCCTGTTTGCCAAAGATTGCCTTTTGAAAATCGGAGGGTTTAACCCCGAGTTTTATCCCGTTGCGGATTATGCTTTATTTTCCCATTATACCTATCGGTTTGGTGCATTATACAATACCGTTCCGACGTTTAATTACCGCATAGCCGAGAACGAGACTTTTAATTGTTATCGGGAAATGCTGGAAATGGACAAATATATATGGACCTGTATGAAAGAGGCCATCGCTTTGCCCGACCGTTTTCTCGACCGGATTATACAGGCGAAATATAATACCCGGAAGATTCGTTTTGACATTGAATTTGGTCATAAAGACAAATCGCTGAAAAAAAGCCTGAAAACGACGGATAAGCTTTTATTGAAAATGATACACTGGACATTTTTTTTTAAACGTTATGGTTTTTAATTAATTATGCCAGTGCGTTCAAGGCTTCTTCTACGGCTTTTGTACAATAATAACCATTTGCTAAACGATTGCTGACCGTAGCAATATTGGTTTTCATCTGTTTGTATTCTTCAGGAGTCAACGCTTTTAAGCGTTCGTTTAGTTCAGTCAGGCTGCTGATCGTTATACCGATGTGATTCTTTTCAATGAAAGGAGCTAAAGCTGCTTTTTTCCAGATAATTACCGGGAGCTCACAACGGATATAGAGAGACGTTTTATGGGGATTATTGTATTG
>JAEXFF010000011.1 GCA_023400335.1 Bacteroidota bacterium | reverse complement strand
CTGAGCATGCTTGATCGTCAAACGTTTGGCTCCATAAGGTACATACAGCCAGATTTCACTTATCTTCTCCACACTCCCCACTAACCCCAATGCATCCGGTTCAAACACAAATCCCTTTTCATTTGTCACCACTTTGATTATTGCACATTTATCCCCGTTCTGATCCATACGGCCTTCACCCCCACGGGCTGAAAGATCGTTATCCAACTTTTGAAAGGACTTCACCGAAAGCTGCTGGGCTTCCAATAAACCCGGTATTAACAGCAACAAAACAAAAAACAGGGTTTTCATATATCAATCTATTTTAATTCCTACTTTTTTTGCCCCTCCAACCCACCGTCTTTTGCATCGTCTCCCTCTTTGGCGGGTACCACCGCCTTTTACGGGAGACTACCCAAAAGACTTTTCCCCTCTTTTAAGCTCGATTTTAAGAACCAATGGTTTTAGAACTATAAAACTAACCGCAAACCGAGGTTGTAGTAACGGTCGCCTGGGTCGTAATCGTTACGGATCGATACATGAAAATACCTAGCTCCGAAGTTCCAGCTACCACCCCGATACACCCGGCGAGAACCGCTCCCTGGACCTATAGGGTCTGCCTCAGAACTACTACTATAACCTCCATACCAATCCGAACACCATTCCCAAACATTTCCGCTCATATCGTATAATCCCAGCTCATTCGCTTGTTTCTGACCAATAGGGTGAGTCTTTCCTCCTGAATTTTCCCTAAACCACCCTACTTCCGACAAAGTATTACTCCCCGAATATTTATTACCCTGACTTTTACTCCCTCCACGGGCGGCATATTCCCATTGGGATTCTGTCGGTAATTTAAAATCCAAGCCTGTCAAGGTATTTAACCTTTGTATAAATGCCTGACAATCCTCCCAACTTACTTCCTCTACCGGCAAATCCTTTCCCTGAAAATGAGAAGGATTCCTACCCATCACAACTTCCCATTCCTGCTGACTTACTTCATATTTACAAATATAATAATCACTTAATGTGACTGTATGAACTGGCTTCTCGTCACTATAAATATTACTCCCCTGCTCTGAAGTACCCCCCATCTGAAAACTGCCGCCTTTTACTTTTACCATATTCTCTATCAACTGACTTAAAACTCGTTTTTGATCGGATGTTACTGAGGAAGACCAGCGAGCAATTAAACCGTTTCCAATCGGTCGCGGCTTACTTTCTTCTTTATCGACAATTTTCCGTAGCGTATCTTTTCGTCTCCGGGTATTTGTTTCTTGTTCATCCTCAGTCAATAGGACGCCACTTTCTTTCTCAGCTTTTTGTTCCCTAGTCCCAGTCTGGTCCCCGCTCCGCTTTCCTCCTTCCTGCTGTCTCTTATTATCTTCTTTTTCATTTTCCGTTACTGATTTACCTATACCCTCTATTCTCCCTTCTATTTCTTTCTGATGCAAATTCAAGGAATCCGTTGTACTTATCTTCTGTTCTTCCAGCCGTACATGCTCGTTTCCGGATAAAACATACCAACAAATTCCTCCTGCAAGTATACACAAAAACAGAACGATTAAAATCCATTTCGATTTTCCGGAAGGTTTCTGTCCGGAAGCCGGCAAATGCTTTTTAGCCGGTTTCTCCAAACCGGGATTTTCTCCCCTCCAATAAGCTTCTACATATTCCCGCAAGGTATGTGCGGTGGGACGATCCCAGGGGGCTTTCGACAAGCAGGCTTTTACGAGCTGTTTTAAGCGGTCGGAATAAGGGCCTTCTATAAGCGGGACCAGGGCCCCGTTCATTTGAAGAGCACCGCCCATCTGTACAAAAGGCACTTCTCCCGTCAGTAATTCGAAAAGGGTGGCTCCCAGCGACCAGATGTCGCTGGCTTTTATCGGAGCCGGTTTTTCCCCGAACCGTTCCGGTCCCATATACTCCATCGTCCCTCCCGAAGGGTTCGTACGGGATACACTCCTCCTCAAGGTGCTCCGTGCCCTGGTGCTAATCCCGAAGTCCGTGATCATAAACGTCCCGGAAGTGTTCCGTAAAACATTATCCGGCTTGATGTCCTGATGGATCACAGGCGGCTCCTGAGCATGCAGATACTCCAGTCCGGCAGCTACATCGTGTAAAAACTGCCAGGCCTCCTCTTCCGTTATCTTCCCCGCCAATTTTTGAGCAGAACCCCGTTCACAATAGGGCAATACCAGATAAGGACAGCCTCCGGATTCATCAAAATACTGGGGTTTCAGTAAATTCGTATGGTTTAAATTATATACGATAGCCAATTCCTCGGAAAAGATACGGATGCCGTCCTCATCCAATCCCGAACCCGGAGCGTATACTTTAACGGCCACTTTCAGAGAAGTCTTTTCATCCGTTGCCAGCCATACCTCTGAAAATCCCCCGCACCCCAATAAACGGAGCAGACGGTAGCGACCGGCAAACAACATATTTTCCTGCAATACCATAATGTTCCCATATTAACGGACAATCTCCCGGAAAGAAGTCCCGATCTCCCGGAGCAAGTCTTTGAACTCTTCTTTTTTACTGTTTAAAATACAGGTGAGTAATTGAAAATAACTGTCCGTACCTTCGATATAATATTTTTCCCAATACATTTTCACTTTTAAGGCACCGACAGTTATGCGGCCTTCAAATTTGATCAGGATAGCCGGAGACCCGTCCACCGTCGTATTCTTCCGGGACAGTTGCCGGAAATCCGTTATACTC
>JAEXFF010000293.1 GCA_023400335.1 Bacteroidota bacterium | reverse complement strand
GGTCAATACAGGAGAACTAAGGCGTTCGTCACTGATAATTACTGTGACATTGGCTGTACCTCCACGCATTTCCGGTCCGTAGGAAGGCATCCAGGAAACTTCCTGATCTTGCATAATTCCGGAATAGGCAAGGATTTTTCCCATAGATAGTACTCCTTGTCCTCCGAAGCCTGCTATAATAATTTCTTCTGTCATATACTTAAATTTATAAGGTTTTTGAAGTCAATAAAGCACTGAAAGGAGAAAGCTGTTTACTGCTTTCCACCTTTTGACTTTATAAACGATCAGATATCTTTGATATCTCCTAACGGATATTTTTTAAACATATTATCACGCATCCACTTGTTAGCTTCTACCGGATTAACTTTCCAGCCGGAATTACAGGTACTCACTACTTCTACAAAAGAGGTTCCTTTTTGCAGACGGGTATTTTGAAAAGCTTTTTTGATTGCATTTTTAGCTTTTCTTACGGCTCCCGGGGTATCTGCACTTTGACGGGTGACATAACAAGTTCCGTCCAGTTGGGCAATCAGTTCTGTAATCTTCATGGGGAAACCGTTTAGTTTGGCATCCCGTCCGTAAGGAGTGGTTGCCGTAACCTGTCCCAATAAAGTGGTAGGAGCCATTTGACCGCCGGTCATACCATAGATAGCATTGTTGATAAAAATGACTACGATATTTTCTCCCCGGTTACAGGCATGCATGATTTCTCCGCATCCGATAGAGGCAAGGTCCCCGTCCCCCTGATAAGTGAAAACATATTTTTCCGGATGTAAACGGCTGATTCCGGTTGCAACAGCCGGAGCCCGTCCGTGAGCAGCTTCTGCCCAGTCGATGTCGATATAGTTATAGGCAAATACACTACAACCTACCGGGGATACACCTATGGTTAATTCCTGTATACCCAGCTCTTCAATAACTTCGGCGACTAATTTATGAACTACCCCATGCGTACATCCCGGACAGTAGTGCATCACATTGTCGGTCAGAAGAGAACTCTTTTCATATACAAGGTTCTCTGGTTTTATGATGTCTTGAATATCAATCATAGAATTAAAATTTAAAATTTCAAATTGTAAACTATTGCGGAAGTGTTTTGAAAACCTGTAATTTACAATTCAAAATTGTTTTTAAGCGCTTCAACAATTTCTTCGGGAGTCGGCACAACTCCACCCATTCTTCCGTAATGTTCTACTTTTACACGACCGTTTACAGCCAGACGAACGTCTTCCACCATTTGTCCGGCACTCATTTCTACTGCCAGCATGCCCTTCACTTGTCCGCTCATTTCAGCAATCGCCTTGGTGGGGAAAGGATAGAGGGTGATGGGACGCAATAACCCGACTTTTATACCTGCTTCACGGGCGAGTTCGATAGATTTTTGACAAATACGGGCAGCTGAACCATAAGCAATAATCAGATAGTCTGCATCTTCGCATAAGATTTTTTCAAAACGGACTTCATTGGCTTCAATCTTTCTGTATTTCGCCTGTAGTTTATTATTAAAATCTTCCTGACGATGTGCATCCAATTCCAAAGAAGTGATAATGTGCCGTTCTCTGCCTTTTTTACCGGTCAATGCCCAGCTGCCTGAAATTTTTTCAATTTCTTCTTCTGTCCATCTCGGTTTATAAGGGGATAATTGTACTTTTTCCATCATCTGTCCGATGACTCCATCCGCTAAAATCATGGCCGGATTCCGGTATTTAAAAGCGAGTTCAAATCCTAAATCTACAAAATCATTCATTTCTTGTACAGAAGCCGGAGCCAATACGATCAAATGATAATCTCCATGTCCCCCTCCCTTTGTGGCTTGAAAATAGTCACTTTGAGCAGGTTGTATTGTTCCTAAACCAGGGCCTCCTCTTACCACGTCAACAACGAGGCAAGGTAACTCAGCACCTGCAATATAAGTCAGTCCTTCTTGTTTCAGGCTGATACCAGGGCTGGAAGATGAGGTCATTACTTTTTTCCCACAGCTTGCTCCGCCATATACCATATTTATAGCGGCTAACTCACTTTCTGCTTGTAAAACGACCATTCCGGTCTCTTCCCACGGCTTACGCGCCATGAGCGTTTCCATAACTTCCGATTGCGGGGTAATGGGGTAACCAAAATAACCATCACAACCACATCTGATAGCTGCTTCGGCAATTACTTCATTACCTTTCATTAATTTTACTTCTGCCATTTCCGGTAGTTTTTATTTTTATTCTACATTCATTTTATATACACTGATGACGGAATCGGGACATACCAGACCGCAACTGGCGCAACCAATACATGCTTCCGGATTCTTCATATAGGCATAATGATAGCCTTTGCCGTTTACATCGGGGTTGAGATCAATTACTTTCGTCGGGCACGCTACGACGCATAAACCGCATCCTTTGCATTTTTCGTTGTCCACAACGATTGCTCCTCTGAATTTTGCCATATCTTAAAAAGTTATAAATTATAATAATACTTTTCCCTTTTTATTAGTTATTGTAACTAATTACGGGGTATAAAATTACATTTTTAAATCAATTGTACAAAAAATGAAAGCTTTTATTTGTTTCGAAAACGAATATTTGCACACGATAAGTAAGGATGTGCAAGTCACCCTTCCCTTTTTGTATAATTGCTATTTTGTATCCTCTTCTTTGTCCTTTCCGGAGAAAGTTTAGTACCCATGATCTCTTTTGAACCGGTCCAACCGTTCTTTTAGTAGTTCCATTTTATCCAGACTTACCTGAGATACACAGGCCCTCAGGCC
>JAEXFF010000282.1 GCA_023400335.1 Bacteroidota bacterium | reverse complement strand
AAATAGTAGAGACATCCAAACCTGTTATATCCGCAATATCCCTTAAAATCATGGGTTTCAATAAACTCTCATCCCCTGTAAGAAAAAAAGGTTTCTGAAATTGCACAATTGCGGTCATTGTCAGCATTAACGTATTATTCCGTTGCTCAACGGCATCAATAAATGATTTTGCGGAGTTTAATTTATACTTTACAAAAGAAACGACATCTTTTTTATCTTTAGCACTTTGACCATTTTTATATCCATCCAGGATATTTAAATAAGCTTTATTGATTCTCAATTCAGGCAAATTTCCGGAATTAAGGGTCAATTGAAGTTCTCCGTCTACTAAATCCAAAGTGAAATCAGGAATAACTTTTTCTGCATTTCTTTCAAAAGAAGAATCCCCTCCGGTTCCTCCGGGTTTAGGATTAAGTTTTAGAATTTCCTCGATAGCTATTTTCAAATCTGTATCCGAGATGCGCAATTTCCGGGCTATCTTTTCATAATGTTTCCGGGAAAATTCCTCAAAACAATCCGTTAAAACAGCCTGAGCCATTTGCAAAACAGGATTAGCCGGATTTTCTGAAAGCTTATGACGGACTTGCAACAATAAACATTCTCTTAAATCCCTGGCCCCTACACCAGAGGGCTCAAATTCCTGAATAATTTTCAAAAGCTTTTCTACCTCCTGTTCAGAAATTTCTATTCCTGCTCCAAAAGCCAGATCATCGACAATATTTCCGATATTCCGCCGTAAGTAGCCGTCATCATCAATATTGCCGATAATATATTCTGCTACTTTTCTCTCCAAATCGGACAAATTCCGCATCCCTAACTGACTCATAAGATTTTCCCGGAAGGTCGTCCCCTGGGAAAAAATCAAATCCCTGGCTTCATCGTCTTTCGAAGCATTAGAAACAGACAATTTATAATCCGGAATATCGTCTTCATCATTCATATAATCTTCCAGCGTAAAATCATCTTCATTTTTCTCCTGTCCTTCTTCGTCGTCTTCCCCTCCTTCAAACTCTTCTTCATTTTCAACCGTATATTCGGATTCAGGTTCTTCTTGTCCTTCCTCCAGAAGAGGATTAGATTCCAATTCTTCTTTTATTCGCTGTTCTAATTGATAAGTAGGCAATTCCAGCAATTTAATCAACTGTATCTGAAGCGGATTTATCTTCAGCCCCAGCTTTTGTTGCAAACTTTGCTTTAGTGCCATAATGATAAAATAAAATCTTTAGTTAATTAAAAATCAGCATTTTTGGGAGTACGGGGAAAAGGTATCACGTCTCTTATATTTCCCATTCCTGTTACAAACAATAACAAACGTTCAAACCCCAAACCAAAACCGCTGTGTACAGCGGAACCAAACTGACGGGTATCAAGGTAATAAGACATTCCTTCAGTAGAAATCCCGACTTCTTTCATCCGGTTAACCAGTTTATCATAGTTTTCTTCCCGCTGGGAGCCTCCGATAATCTCTCCGATCTGAGGAAAAAGTACATCCATAGCAGCAACTGTTTTCCCATCCGGATTTTGCTTCATATAAAAAGCTTTTATTTCCTTCGGATAACCGGTTAAAATAACCGGTTTCTTAAAATGTTTTTCCACCAGATACCGTTCGTGTTCGCTCTGTAAGTCTACTCCCCAACCCGAAACCGGATATTGGAATTTACCATTTTTATTCTGTTTACTATTCATTAATATTTCAACAGCTTCGGTATAAGAAACCCGTTCAAAAGAATGAGTTAAAACAAAATTTAACTTTTCGATTAACTCCATGGAACGCTCTTCTGCTTTCTTATTTTTTTCTTCTTCCTGTAAACGGGCACTTAAGAATTTTAAATCATCCATACAATGATCCAATGCATACTGAATCAAATATTTCAGAAAGTCTTCGGCTAAATCCATATTATCCTCCAGATCATAAAAAGCCATTTCTGGCTCTATCATCCAGAACTCAGACAAATGCCTGGTCGTATTTGAGTTTTCAGCCCTGAAAGTAGGTCCAAATGTATAGATTTTTCCCAACGACATGGCTCCCAATTCTCCCTCTAATTGTCCACTCACTGTTAAATTCGTCGCTTTTCCAAAGAAATCCTGTTTGTAATCAACTTCTCCATTTTTATCTAAAGGAGGATTTTTCGGATCCAATGTTGTCACCCGGAACATTTCTCCGGCACCTTCACAATCTGAAGCCGTAATAAGAGGAGTATGTAAATAATAAAAACCATGATCGTTGAAATATTGATGAATGGCAAAAGCCATTGCATGACGAATACGGAAAACAGCTCCGAAAATATTCGTTCTGAACCGTAAATGAGCAACATCCCGCAAAAACTCTAACGAGTGCTTTTTAGGCTGTATAGGATATTTTTCCGGATCAGCTTCTCCCAATATGACTAACTCTTGAGCTTGAATTTCATGAGATTGTCCGCTACCGCTACTTTCAACCAAAACACCTTTTACATAAATGGCAGCACCGGTTGTAACTTTTTTCATCACTTCCTCCGGGAAATTAGCCATCTCTACAACGATCTGTATATTGTTTATAGTAGAACCATCATTTAACGCTATAAAATTTACCTGTTTATTTCCCCGTTTGGTCCTTACCCAACCTCTGATTTCCACTTCCTTATTGCAATCTCCAGATTGTAATAAGTCCTTTACTGTTACTTTTTGTGCTTTCATTTCTTTTTAAGTTACAACCATTAAAACAGTTATAATAAACGTCGCCGTTTTAAATTATTAATTGTTAATACAATTTATATTCCGTGAATTTGCAAAAATAAAGAATAAACAGCAAAACGACAAAAAAACCGCATATACCTTGATGCAATTTATATATTTTAATGTCATTCTTCTTTTAAAATATAGCTTTAGTCCTTTTTAAATCAAAAAGTCGCAAATAAATCACAAAAAATATAGTCCGATACCAACCATCCCTGCTCCGTCAGTAATAAATGATTTCCTTTCACTTCTGCCCATCCCTGCCGAAGATATCCGGGAATATGAGATTTTGCCAAAGACCAATATTTCTCATACGCAGACTGAAGAATATCCAGATTTACCCCCCACATTGTACGCAATCCCGTCATAATATATTCATTATATAAATCAACATCTGTTAATTCCTCAAAATCAAATTGTAAAATATCATTATCTAAACTTTCACAATATGTTTTTATATTTGCAATATTCCATTGGCGGGAATTTACATTAAAGGAATGAGCTGAAGGTCCAAAACCGATATAAGGCTTCCGGTTCCAATAATTAGAATTATGAACAGCATATTTCCCTTCACGGGCAAAATTAGATATCTCATAATGTTTAAACCCCATCTCCCGCAATAAAGCCGAAACGGTCAAATATTCTTCTGCCAGTATATCGTCAGCCGGAGGAGAAAAAATCCCTTTTTTAATTTGCCGGTCAAAAACAGAACCTTCTTCTATACTCAAAATATATACCGAAACATGGGAAACAGGTAAATGTCGGATTTGGTTTAAATCTGCTTTTACATTTTCCAGAGTATTCCCCGGCATACCGATAATAAAATCGATACTGATATTCTCAAATCCGCATTCAGTCGCACAAAAAATTCCGTCAATAGCCTGTCGGGCGGTATGAGTCCGGTTAATCTTCTTTAAAACTTCTTCATTAAAAGTTTGGACACCAATGCTCAAACGGTTAAAACCGAGTCGTTTCCATTCATTCAGTTTAGCCCGCGTCATATCTTCGGGATTTATTTCTATCGTTCTTTCTCCGCAAAGCGGAAACAATTTCGTTTCCTCTAACTTTTGCAAAATCATTTGAAGTTCATCGGAATCCAGATAAGAGGGTGTTCCTCCTCCCAAATACAACGTTTCCGGTTTATAAATGCCTAAATAATCTTTTCTTAGCTCTATTTCCCGGCACAAAGCACGAATAAAAGCCTTTTTCAAAACAACAGAAGCAACAGAATAGAAGCCACAATAATAACACTTACTCCTGCAAAAAGGTATATGTACATAGATTCCCATATGCTTTCCGAAAAAATAAATTATTACCTGTTCCGCTGAAGCAAATATATATTCCGGCTATATACCAACAAACCTGTAGATTGTCCGAGTATTAATACCGGGTCTCGCCGGTAAAGTGCATAAGCAACAATAATCAGAGAACCCGTCAGACTGATCAACCAAAAACCCAATGGTAAAACAGATTCATTTTTTCTACGGGAATACAACCATTGATAAACAAACCTCAACGTAAATATTATTTGCCCCATAGAACCAAACACCAGTAACCACAAAGGAATATCATCATTCCGGAAAAACTGATTGACGAAAGCAGGCAAATCTTTCAACATATATAGTAAGACAGCTACCGGTGTTAATAATAAAACATAACGGATAACAGCCGGACATTTTCGCCAGCTTTCCTTTTTATCCAAATTCCAGATATAAATATAATAAGAAATCAATTGTCCCAGAATAATAGCAAAATCATCCCGCAGCCAGCCGTATATGAACAATAAATAAGCACCTAACAAACTAAGTTTCCAAAAAATAGAAGGAGAAACAACTTTTTTTGCTTTTTCCGACATAATCCACTGCAGCAACAAACGGGCTGAAAAAAGCAACTGTGCAAGGAAACCAACTACATAGATCATATACACATCTCCACTGAACTAAAGGATTTCACATAAATTATCCGTACTTACTTCATAATTGATATACCGTTTTTTCATCCACCGGTAGGCAAAACAATCCTTAAAAGGTCCTGCCAGACGGTTCCACAAATGATATTTCGATTTCCCGGCAATCCGGGGAAAGTGCCGGACAGGGACTTGCTTTACCTTTCCGTGCTGTAATTGTATCAAAGCAGGTAAGAAACGGTGCATTCCGGTAAAAAAGGGGATTTTCTTTGCATATTGAGTATGGAGAATTTTCAGAGGACAACCGGTATCTTCGACTCCGTCATGCGTCATAGCCCTGCGAAAGCCGTTCGCCACCCGGGAAGACATATTTTTTACAAAACTATCTTTCCTACCGGTCCGGATTCCCATCACCATTTCATAATCGTTTATATATTCTAACAGCAAATTGAAATCTTCAGGAGCCGTCTGCAGATCAGCGTCAATATAACCCACATATTCAGAAAAAACATTGTCAATACCTGCTTTCATAGCAGCACTCAGCCCTCCGTTCTTGACCAGACTTAAATAAAAAAAATCATCTTTCCCTTCACAAGCCTTTTTCAGAAGTTGTTCGCTCTGATCCGTAGAACCATCATTTACAAAAAGAATACAGGATTTAAATTTAGAGATCTGTAAAAAATGGGATAACTCCGTAGTCAAGCGTTGAATATTACCTTCTTCATTATAGACAGGAACAATAATTGTCAATTTATAATTTGCAGTTTTATTCATAACTTAAATTTTCATTCATTTCATTCAAGAATAACGCAAAATTAATTAGCTTTGCTCTACTTTTAGAGTTCTCCTTCAAAGGGAAAATAATTTTTTAATCCTCCTGAAACGGGATATTTTATCTTAATTAAATAAAGTACAAAGATATGAAATATAAACGGATTCTGTTAAAGCTAAGCGGTGAATCTTTAATGGGCAACCAAAAATACGGAATTGACGTAACTTGTGTTGAAAGTTACGCTCACCAAATTAAAGAAATTGCAGATATGGGAATACAAATCGGTATTGTTATCGGCGGAGGCAATATTTTCCGGGGGCTAAGCGGATCCCGCAAAGGTTTCGACCGGGTAAAAGGAGACAGTATGGGTATGCTGGCAACTGTTATCAACGCACTGGCCCTCAGCTCTGCATTAGATAACGAAAAATGCAAAAATAAAGTTTTGACAGCTATCCGGATGGAACCTATTGGAGAATTTTATTCTAAAAGTAAAGCTGTAGAATATTTAGAACAAGGATATATTACCATTTTTAGTGCCGGTACAGGTAACCCTTATTTTACTACAGATACCGGCAGCAGTTTGCGGGCGATTGAAATTGAAGCCGACGCCATGTTAAAAGGCACTCGTGTAGATGGTATTTATACCGCCGACCCTGAAAAAGATCCGACAGCCACGAAATTCGACAAAATTACTTATGACGAAATATACAACAGAGGATTAAAAGTTATGGATCTGACGGCCACAACCATGTGTAAGGAAAACCACCTGCCCATTCTTGTATTTAACATGGATATAGAAGGGAATCTGAAAAAATTAATGAGCGGAGAGGAAATCGGTACACTGGTATATGAAAAATAAGTATTTCAAGCCGTAAGGCATATATTGCGATAAAATGCTATTCCTTACGGAACAGAGAATATAAAAATGAATAGACTGTTTATTCTCCTCTCAGGACTGATATGATTTTAGACAAGATAAATATCCCCGAAGACCTTAGGCAACTGCCGGAAGACTCCCTCTTACCATTATGTGCGGAAATCCGGCATAAGATTATTGAAGATTGTGCAGAGAATCCCGGACATCTAGGAGCCAGTCTTGGGGTGATTGAACTTACAGTCGCTCTACATTACGTTTTGAATACCCCTTACGATAACCTGATATGGGATGTAGGACACCAGGCTTACGCCCATAAAATCCTTACCGGACGCAAAGATCAATTTAAAACAAAACGCCAGTTTGGAGGAATCAGCGGTTTTCCGAAAATGTCGGAAAGTAAATACGACTCTTTTGGAACAGGTCATTCTTCCACTTCCATCTCAGCTGCCTTAGGGATGGCGATAGCTGCAAAAATGAGCGGGGAAGATGACCGTCAATCCGTTGCAGTCATCGGAGATGGATCCATGACAGGAGGGATGGCTTTTGAAGCTCTCAATAATGCAGGCATTCACAACAGTAATCTCCTGGTTATCTTAAATGATAACAATATGGCTATTGATCCCAATATTGGCGGACTAAATGATTATCTCCTGGATGTCACTACTTCCAAAACCTACAACAAATTGAAGGAAGATGTATGGCATATATTGGGAAAGCTCAATCGTATCAGCCCGGGCATGAGAAGCTTTATTCAGAATATCGATAATAGCGTAAAGTCTTTATTGTTAAAACGGAGCAATTTATTTGAGGCCATGGGACTCCGTTATTTCGGACCCGTGGACGGCCATGACGTAAATCACCTGGTAAAAGTTCTCCGGGACATGAAAAAAATCAACGGTCCGAAATTATTACATTGTATCACGGTCAAAGGTAAAGGCCTCAAACAGGCAGAAACAGACCAGACGACTTGGCATGCTCCCGGAAAATACAATAAAGATACGGGAGAATTAATCAAAGAACAAAATCCATCCCCTACTCTTAAATTTCAGGATGTTTTTGGTTACACCCTTTTAGAGCTTGCCCGAGAGAACGCCAAAATTTTGGGGATAACCCCTGCGATGCCTACAGGTTGTTCTTTGAATATTATGATGAAAGAAATGCCCGGAAGGTGTTTTGATGTAGGTATAGCAGAGCAACATGCCGTGACATTTTCAGCAGGCTTAGCGGCTAAAGGATTTATTCCTTACTGCAATATTTACTCTTCTTTTATGCAAAGGGCATACGATCAGGTCATCCATGATATTGCTCTCCAAAACTTACAAGTTGTGCTTTGCCTGGACCGGGGAGGATTAGTGGGAGCAGACGGTGCTACCCATCACGGTGCTTACGATTTGGCTTATTTTAGATGTATACCGAATATTACCATCAGTGCTCCCCTCAATGAAGAAGAGCTGCGGAATCTGATGTATACAGCCCAATTACCCAGCACCAAAGGTCCTTTTGTAATCCGGTACCCCAGAGGAAATGGGTATATGATAAACTGGAAAACTCCTTTTCAGGAATTAACCGTCGGAAGAGGAAGGTGCATGATAACAGGAGAAAAAGTCGCTGTATTATCTATAGGAGCTATCGGGAATCTTGCCCAAAAGGCTATAGCCAGAATTTCCCCCTCAACAGTCGGCTGGTACGATATGCGTTTCTTAAAACCAATAGACGAACAACTTTTACATGCGGTATTCACCAAATTCAAAAAAATCATTACCCTCGAAGACGCTACAATTATAGGAGGTTTGGGTAGCGCCGTAATAGAATTTATGAATAAATATCATTATAATGCTCAGATTGTCAGACTAGGCATACCGGATAAATTCATTGAACATGGCAGTCAGCAACAACTCTATAAATTATGCGGCTACGACGAAGAGGCCATTTATAATCAAATTTGTACTTTATTGGAAGAGTAAGATTCCTTTATTAATTGTAAGATGAAAGACGAAATAAAATTACCGAATAATTTTGAATGTTGCGAAAAATTTAAAAAAACATTTAAAAATCTTTCAGCAAAAGAACTCAATTTATTATTCAGTAACGATTCTGTAAAACATTATAAAAAAGGAAATATCGTTTATTCTGAAGGGGCCCGTATGAAGGGGTGTTATTTCGTATATAGCGGTATTGTCAAAATTTTTCAGACCGGTCATGAAGGGAAGGAACAGATCATAAAATTTGAGAAAGAAGGAGATTTTTTTGGTTTCCGTTCAGTGATTTTAAAAGAGAAAGCCTGTACTTCTGTAGAAATATTGGCAGATGCCATTCTTTATTTTATTCCGGAAAAAACGCTTTTACTCCTCATTAAGAACAACCCGGATTTTGCATATGAATTGATGCAAATTGCTTGTAAAGAATTGGGAGAATCCAATCGCTATATCCGGGATATTGCACAAAAATCAGTAAAAGAGCGCCTGGCAGAAATATTATTAATGATGGCACACGATTTCGGCATTGAAAACGACGGTACCCTTAAACTGAACATCTCCAGAGAAGATTTAAGTAATTTTGTCGGTACAGCTACCGAAACAGTCATCCGTTTATTATCCGAATACAAAACCGAAGGACTTGTAGAATCAAAAGGACGAAAGATTAAACTTCTGAATATCGAAAAATTAAAAAACAGAGCCGGATTATAAAGCAATTAAAAAAACCTCATCGGCAGAAGACATTAAATAAAGTATTTCTAACAATTCCCTCATCTCATTTATTTCAAAATAATACACAGTTTCTTTATTATATATACTTTTTAAAAGAGTTCAATATTTTTATTTTTTTTATTCCTTTATCTGAAAATTATTGTAATTTAACGCGTCTTTTTAAGTCTAACTATTAATAATTAATCTAACATGCCACAAATTTCAGAAATGGGGAAAATAGTCCCGGCTTCACCTATCCGGAAGTTGGTTCCTTATGCCGACCGGGCCAAAGAAAAAGGAATTAAAGTATATCATCTGAATATCGGTCAACCGGATATAGAAACACCTCCTATTGCATTAGAAGCGGTGAGGAAAATGAAATTATCTGTTATTGAATATACTCCTTCGGGAGGGAATCATACACTAAAAGTAAAATTAGCAGGATATTACCAACATTTAGGTATTAATGTTCATGAAGAGGATATTTTAATTACGACCGGGGGATCTGAAGCAATTTTATTTGCTTTTATGAGTACCTTAAATCCAGGTGACGAAATTATCATTCCGGAACCCTTTTATGCAAATTATACGGCTTTTGCCGTTATGACCGGAGTAAAAGTAAAAACCGTAACTTCTTCCATTGAAAATAATTTCGCTTTACCTCCGATCAGTGAAATTGAAAAACAAATTACTCCCGCAACAAAAGGAATTGTAATTATAAATCCCAACAACCCAACCGGATATTTATATTCTAAAGAGGAATTGGAAGAGTTGGCTAAAATTATCAAAAAATACGATTTATATTTATATTCAGACGAAGTGTACAGGCGCTATTGTTATGACGGCTTAAAACACTTTTCTGTAATGAATTTACCAGGCATTGAACAAAACGTTATTCTATTCGATTCAATGTCCAAAAGATATAGCGAATGCGGTATCCGGGTAGGGGCAATTATTACGCGTAACAAAGAAATTCTGGCAACAGCTTTAAAATTCGGAATGGCCCGTTTGTGTCCCCCCGCACTAGGACAAATAGCAGCCGAGGCCTCTCTGGATACTACCGATGAATATTTTGCAAACGTTTACAATGAATATATAGAAAGAAGGGACTTCATGGTAGATGCTTTAAATAAAATGCCGGGAGTTATTTGTCCCAAACCGAAAGGAGCTTTTTACTCTATTGTAAAATTACCCATTGACGATGCAGACCGCTTTGCAAAATGGTTACTGGAAGATTTCAGTTTTAACGGCCAAACTGTTATGGTAGCTCCTGCCAGTGGATTTTACCATACACCAGGCTTAGGAAAAAATGAAGTCCGGATAGCTTACGTTTTAAAAATCAGTGAACTGAAAAAAGCTATGGAAACCTTGGCTCAGGCTTTGAAAGAATATCCCGGAGCACAGCAGGCATAACAGATAATTTTTCTATCTTTGCAGCTCAGTGGAGCTGCTATTAAGATTTTTTAGAAAAAACAGATATGGTATCGGATTCGGAATTTGACAGTATTAGACCCTATGTGGGAAGTGAAGTTATTGCTGCTGCTCAAAGGCTCAGTAAAGCAAAGGCATTTTTATCCGTTTTCACACAACTTACTCAAATCGATGAAAATGTGATCGCTGCCTCACTCAAAGATATCCATACAAGGGATGAATTTCAATGCAAGTTTTTCGGACCGGCGATTCAAGCCGTAATGGATCATACCTCCGGCGGGGTAACTGTCAGCGGATTGGAAAATCTGAGACAAGATACTTCCTATCTGTTCATTTCTGACCACAGAGATATTATTTTAGATTCCGCTATATTGAATCTGCTATTGAGAAAAAACGGTTTCAAATATACAGAAGCTGCTATTGGGAGTAATCTTCTGGTTAACGAGTGGGTCACTGATCTTGTAAAATTAAACTCCTGTTTTATAATTGAAAGGGATATCCCTGTAAGAGAAATGATCGTCAGTTCTGCACTCCGTTCCAAATATATACGGACAACGATAGAAGAAGGAAAAAATTCGATATGGATTGCCCAAAAAGAAGGAAGGACGAAAAACGGAGACGATAAAACACAACCCAGTTTATTGAAAATGTTTAAAATGAGCGGCCCCAAAGATTTCGCAGAAAATTTCCGGCAGCTCCGGATTGTGCCCTTATCTATCTCTTATGAATGGGAACCTTGTGATGATCTGAAAACCAGCGAATTATACACAAAAACAGTCAGCGAATACATCAAAACTCCTGAAGAAGATATGAAAAGTATGCAAACCGGACTGGCGATGTATAAAGGAAGAATTAGTTTTGTTATAGACAAACCCATTGATGACGAACTGGATGCAATAGCCAGTTTGCCATCCAATGGGGAACGCTTAGAAGCCCTTGCCCTGCTGATTGATTCAAAAATCCATAAAAATTTTAAATTGTGGCCGAATAATTATATCGCTTACGACCTTTTGCATTCCGTCAACAAATTCTCTAATTTCTACAATGAAGCGGAAAAAGAAAAATTTATTTATACGATGACCCAGAAAATTGACAAAATTGAAGGAAATCGTTCCCTGTTAAATAATATTTATCTGGAAATTTACGCTAACCCTGTCAAAAACTGTCTACAGCTCACAGACGTAGAAAAATAAAATTCATGCTGTGTTTAAAAAACGAAAAACGAAAATCTATGAAAACAGCCCGTTTACTGATTATTCTTGGTGCATTTTTAATTATGATTTCCAGTGTATTCAGTCTAATGACAACGACAGACCGGACTCCGGTATATATCAATATCTTTGCGATGCTAAGTTTAGCAATTGCCGTTTCAGTCATGAATTTCCAAAAAAACAACAAAAAAGACCGAAGATAAAACTTTGAGATGTATAAAGTAAAACGTACGATATACCTGAAAGATCGTAATGTAGATATTTGGTTAGGATTGGTAAGCAAAACGAAA
>JAEXFF010000263.1 GCA_023400335.1 Bacteroidota bacterium | reverse complement strand
GAAGTAAGACGGGTTTATCTGGGTAAAAATTTTGAATTGAGGAAAAAAAAATAAGTTAAAAAGGAAGAGTATTTTAGCTGTACAAATCTAAAATCTTAATTCATAAATATTTTGGAGGTTAGAAAATTTAAGCTATTTTTGCAGCGCTGAAATTGTAAGCGGGCGTGGCGAAATTGGTAGACGCACTAGACTTAGGATCTAGTGTCGAAAGACGTGGGGGTTCGAGTCCCTTCGCCCGTACAAAATGGAAAGCCGCCTTCCTCCAGGTGGCTTTTTTAGATTAGAAGAATTGAAATTATTGTATAATTAAAACTGTTGTGACCGTTGTAACTGTTGCGACTGTTGTAACAAAGACGATAGCATGAATATAACAAAAACCCAGAACGATGATCTTAATGCCGTTATTAAGATTCAGTTAGGTAAAGAAGATTACGCTAACCGCGTGGAAAATGTACTGAAAGATTATCAGAAAAAAGTGGTTATTGACGGATTCCGTAAAGGGAAAACTCCTATGGGAATCGTGAAGAAGATTTATGGTAAGGCTGTATTGGTGGAGGAAATAAACAAGGTGTTGGGAGAAGCTCTTAATAATTTTATCAAAGAGAATAATCTTCAGCTGCTGGGTGAACCGCTCCCGAGTGAGACGGAACAAAAAGAAATGGATTTGAACGATGAGAACTTCGAGTTCGCATACGATATTGCCCTTTCTCCGGAGGTAAACGTGAAATTGAGTAAACGGGAAAAAGTGCCTTATTATTTGATTACTGTCGATGACGAAATGATCGATAAGCAGATCGAGAATATGTGCAAGAACAATGGGGAAATGGTACCGGTAGAAGAGATTGAAGGAACGGAATATATTAAGGGAGAACTGATCGAATTGAATGCAGACGGAAGTGTAAAAGAAGGCGGGGTAAGAAAGGAAGATGCCTCCCTGTCCGTTATGCATATGAAAGACGAAGAGGCTGTAAATGCGTTTAAGGGAGCTAAAAAAGGTCAGGAAGTTAAATTTAATGCAGCGAAATCTTTCCCCAATAAGGCAGACTATGCTTCTCTGTTAGGGGTTGCTAAAGAGGAAGTAGAAAAAGTAAATCCCGATTTTTGTTTCATTATCAATGAAATCAAACGCTATGTGAATGCGGAAGTAAATCCCGATTTATTCGATAAAGTTTATGGTAAGGAAGCCGTCAAGGATGTGGAAGAATTCCGTAACCGGGTGAAGAGCGATATTGAAAAACAATTGCAGGGGCATTCGAATTATCGCTTTACGATAGATGCACGGGAGAAATTGCTGAAAAAGAACGAAGAGGTTGCCTTGCCGGAAGCTTTTTTGAAAAGGTGGATCCTGGCGGTAAATAAAGAGATGAAAGCGGAGGATGTAGAGAAGGATTTCGAAGGTTACCGGGAAGAATTCAAATGGCAGGTGATTAAAAATGCATTGATTAAAGAGTATGAACTGAAAGTGGAGGCGGACGATCTGAAGGCTGTGGGACGCGAAGTTGCTGCTGCACAATTACAACAATATGGACTGTACGGACTGACCGATGAGCAGTTGGACGGATTTGCGGTTAAATTGCTGGAAGATGAAAAACAACGCCAGCATCTTTATGAAAGAGCTGTGGATAACAAAATCTTTGCGGTCATAAAAGAAAATGTGAAGCTGGAAGAGCAGCCTATTGCTATGGCTGATTTTGAGAAATTATTTCAAAAATAAAGAAAGAGAGCGAAAACTTTCGGACGCTGAAATTCAAAAAGCTGGTGAAATTTTTTTCATCAGCTTTTTTTATGTTTTCCCGTCACGCAAACAGGCGTTTCCGGTGCGATAGGTTTAAATGTACCATTATAGTTGAGGAGGGATTTTTTTCTGGAATCGGATTAATGCTTCGCTGATTAACGGAACTGTCGTTCCGGATGAAGGGAAATTCTAAACCGGAGGTTTGGTTGTCAGGGGGCCGCAATACGGGCCTTAATCCGGCACAATGTGCCGTTAAACACTTTCACACTTTATTTGATTCCGTAAATCCCGATTTTTTTCCTACTTTTGTGGGCTAATTAGAAGAGGGAGAATTGTCGATAATGTATCAGACTTATATATTGAAAAACGGACTGAAGGTTATTCATGAACATATACCGAATAAAGCAGCTTATTGCGGTTTAATTATAAATGCCGGAAGTCGTGATGAAAAGGAAGATGAAGTAGGGATTGCTCACTTTATCGAACATGTGATTTTTAAAGGTACTACCAAGAGAAAAGCTTATCATATTCTGAGCCGTATGGAGGACGTGGGGGGAGAATTAAATGCTTATACGACAAAGGAAGATACCTGTATTTATGCATCTTTCTTACCTAAGGATTACGAGCGGGCACTGGAATTATTTGCCGATATTGTTTTCGATTCCGTATTTCCGGATAAGGAAATAGAAAAGGAGAAGGAAGTAGTCATTGACGAGATTAATTCTTATAAAGATTCTCCGGGCGAGTTAATTTTCGACGATTTCGAAGAATTGGTTTATAAGGGAGAACCTATCGGACGTAATATTTTGGGAAACGAAGAAAGTGTGCGGAATTTGAGCCGGGAACAGATTTTTAATTTTGTACGCCGGAATTATGTGCCGCAGCGCATGGTGATCAGTTCGGTAGGCGACATCGCTTTTCCCAGGCTGATTCGTCTGGTAGAGAAATATTTTGGGACATTGTCCGGGGAAACAGTACCCTTTAGCCGGAATTGTCCGGATATCTATATTCCGCAGCAAAGGGAGATCGTAAAAGGCACTTTCCAGAATTATTGTATATTGGGAAATGTCGCTTACGGTTACCGGGAGGAAAAGCGCCTGCTCTTATCCGTACTGGCAGATATTTTAGGGGGGAGCGGGATGAATTCGCGCCTGAATCTGAATCTTCGGGAAAAGCATGGTTTGGTATACAATATAGAAGCTTCCTATACTCCTTATTCGGATACCGGGATTTTTACGGTTTATTTTGGTTGTGATGCTGTAGATTTGGAAAAATGCCTGAAATTATGCCGGCGGGAGATGGAAATGCTTTATCGTGAACCTTTGGGTCAGGTTCAATTGAGAAAGGCAAAAACGCAGGCTGTGGGACAACTGATGTTATCGGCTGAAAATTATGAAAATACCATGCTTTCAATCGGGAAGAGTTTTTTGGTATACGATAAAGTGGAGAGTATCGAAAGCCTTTGTACTAAAATTGAAGAGATGAATGCAAAAAGTTTGCAGGAAGTAGCAGCTGAAATATTGGATATAAGCCGGCAATCGGTATTAGTATATAAATAACCCCGGATTGTTTCCGAAGGAAAAACTATGGGGAATAATGGTAGAAAAACCACAGAATTTTAGACAGGGTATGGAATTGAATGCTGCATTGGAAGAATACATCAGGGCCCATTCGGATCCGGAGCCTGCTGTTTTGGAGGAGTTGAGAAGAGCTACTCATTTGCAGGTTATGCGTCCCCGTATGTTATCCGGAAATATGCAGGGGCAGTTCCTGAAACTGATTTGCCGGATCATGGGGGCAAAGCGGATACTGGAGATCGGTACCTATACCGGATATGCTGCTATTTCAATGGCTGCAGCTTTACCGGAAGAGGGAAAGTTATATACGGTTGATATCAATGATGAAATTGAGGATTTTACGCGGGAGTATATAGAGAAAAGCGGTTTGGGGGAAAAGATCTGTTTTTTGCTGGGGGATGCTTGCCGGATCATACCTGTTTTGGAAGAACAGTTTGACGTTGTTTTTATCGATGCCGATAAAAGACAATACGCCGATTATTACCGTCTGGTATTTGATAAGGTACGTCCGGGAGGGATCATTATTGCCGACGATGTGTTGTGGGAAGGAAAAGTGATACAGGAGACCCGGGACGCACAGACGAAAGGGATTTTGGATTTTAACGACCTGGTTGCTGCGGATGAACGTGTTGAAAAAGTCATTCTACCGGTCCGGCACGGATTGATGTTGATACGGAAAAAATAATAACTTTGTGATACAGTTTTAAGGCTGTTGAATTTTAATTTTTGGATAAATTATCATGAAGCAATATCTGGAATTGTTAGACAGAATTCTGAGGGAAGGGGTCCGGAAAACAGATCGGACAGGAACCGGGACAATTAGTATTTTCGGACATCAGATGCGGTTTGACCTGCAAAAAGGATTTCCTTTGCTGACGACTAAAAAATTGCATTTAAAATCGATTATCTATGAGTTATTGTGGTTCTTGCAGGGAGATACGAATGTACGTTACCTGCAGGAACATGGCGTCCGGATTTGGGATGAATGGGCTGATGAAAAAGGGGAGCTGGGACATATTTACGGTTACCAATGGAGAAGCTGGCCCCGTCCGGATGGGACTCATCTGGATCAGATTGCACAAGTGATACGGGATATACAGCATACTCCGGATTCCAGAAGGTTGATCGTAAGTGCCTGGAATGCCGGAGATATTGAAAATATGGCTTTGGCACCCTGTCATGCCTTATTCCAGTTTTATGTAGTGGAAGATAAATTATCTTGTCAGTTGTATCAACGGAGTGCAGATACCTTTTTGGGAGTCCCTTTTAATATTGCCTCTTATGCACTGTTGACGATGATGGTGGCCCAGGTTTGTGGTTTGCAGGCAGGAGAATTTGTACACACATTGGGAGATGCCCATATTTATCTGAATCATGTGGAACAGGTGAAACTGCAGTTGGGGCGGGAAGCCCGGGATTTGCCGCAAATGGATATAAATCCTGACGTCAAAGATATTTTCAGTTTCCGGTATGAAGATTTTCAATTGAGGAATTATAATCCTCATCCGCATATTAAAGGAGATATATCTGTTTGAGTATAAGAAAAAAGCGGGAGGTTTTGTCCGGAAGAGGAAACTTTCCGGATACCGGGGAAGGAGAAGAGCTGGCTCTTCTTTTTTGTAGAATTTCCTTGCCTGCAGAAATCGTATATTTTAAATGATATGCTTATTTTCCATATTGTTTACCCTGAATTTGTATTATTAGGCAGAATATGTTTATTTTGCTAAAAATAAAATAATTAGAAGGAGAAAGCTGAAAATTGCTCCGGCTAGTTAGAAAAACTCATTCTGAATATGAAAGTTAGTTTAATCATAACGACCTATAACTGGGAATCTGCTCTCTGCTTGTCTTTGAAAAGTGTTTTAAAGCAGACCCGGATGCCTGTGGATGTGGTGGTGGCGGACGATGGTTCCCGGCCTTCCACGAAGGCATTGATCGATGAAATGCGGGAACAATTCCCTTGCAAGCTCAAACACGTCTGGCAGGAAGACAAAGGTTTCCGGGCAGGAAAAATCCGGAATAGGGCATTTGCTGTATGTGAAGGAGATTATATTGTGCAGATTGACGGAGATATTATTATGCATCCCCGGTTTATAGAGGATCATATGACGGAAGCCAGAAAAGGGTATTTCTTATCGGGAGGACGGGTAAAACTCAAGGAAGATGTATCGGCTTGTTTTGAAAAAGCCGGAGAATATAAACTTTCCTTTTTCAGTAAAGGGATACGCCGCCGTATCAATGGCTTGAGATGTCCCTGGCTCACTTCTTTCTTTTATGATTATAAGAAAGGCCGGATGTATGGACGGGGGTGTAATATGTCATTTTGGAAAGAGGACCTGTGGGCGGTTAACGGATATGATGAAGCTTTTGTCGGGTACGGATTTGAAGATTTCGATCTGCCGGCCCGTTTGAACCGCTATGGGATTCAAAGACGGTTTGTTAAATTCAAAGCGATAGAGTACCATATTTATCATAATGAACATAGTACCAAACACGATATGAGTGTGAATGAAAGTATTTACAACCGGAATAACGAGAATAAACTGATCCGTTGTGAATATGGAATAGATCAATATTTGGAATAGTAGAGAATTATTTTTGCAGATAGGGTAAAAATTTAAATAGAACAATATGGCCCGGAAAGAAGAGTTAAAGTCGCAAATATTAAGGTTAGTAAAGGAATACTATGCGGAAGTGCATGCTCCTTCTAAGGTTTTTGAGGCAGGGAAGACTTTTGTTAATTATGGAGGACGTTATTATGATGAGGAGGAAATGCTCAATCTGGTTGATTCTTCTCTGGATTTTTGGTTAACGGCAGGTCCTTGGGCCCGGAAATTTGAAACCCGTTTTGCTGAATGGCTGGGCGTGAAGTATTGTTCTTTGACGAATTCCGGTTCTTCTGCCAATTTACTGGCTTTTATGAGCCTGACTTCTCCTGCCTTGGGAGAGCGTCGGATTTGCCGGGGAGATGAGGTAATTACGGTTGCTTGTGGTTTTCCTACTACGGTCACTCCTATTATTCAGTTTGGGGCTATACCGGTATTTGTGGACGTCACTTTGCCTGCGTATAATATCGATGTTACTCAGTTGGAACAGGCTTATTCTCCCAGGACCAAAGCCGTAATGATTGCTCATTCTTTGGGGAATCCTTTTGATATAGGTGCTGTAAAGGCATTTTGTGATGCTCACGGTCTTTGGCTGATCGAGGACAATTGTGATGCTTTGGGATCGCTTTATTTTATAGACGGGAAATGGAAGAAAACAGGGACTATCGGACATATCGGCACCAGCAGTTTTTATCCTCCTCACCATATGACGATGGGAGAAGGAGGAGCTGTATATACCAACGATCCGCAATTGCATAAAATTGTAAACTCATTTCGGGATTGGGGCCGGGATTGCTGGTGTATGGGCGGAGTCGATAATACTTGTCATTACCGGTTCAGTAAGCAGTTTGGGGAATTGCCCATGGGTTATGACCACAAATATGTCTATTCTCATTTCGGTTATAACCTGAAAGTCACCGATATGCAGGCCGCTATCGGTTGCGCGCAATTGGAAAAACTGGATGATATCGTGGAAATCCGCCGGAAAAACTGGACGGTATTGAGAGAAGGGTTGGAGGGGGTTGAAGGCTTGATTTTACCTGAGCCGCAAGCAAATTCAAAGCCCAGTTGGTTCGGATTTTTAATTACGGTAAAGGATAATGCGGGTTTTACCCGCAATCAATTGTCCGCTTACCTGGAAAGTAAAAAAATTCAGACCCGTAATTTATTTGCCGGAAATCTGGTAAGGCATCCTGCTTTCGACGAAATGCGCCGGACGGAGACAGGCTATCGGATTGTCGGAGAATTGAGCAACACCGATTTTATAATGAATAATACTTTATGGATAGGTGTTTATCCGGGAATGCAGTCGGAGATGTTACAATATATGATTGAAACGATTAGAAATTTTGTATCTCAACATAAACAATGAAAGCAGTAATTCTGGCAGGAGGTTTCGGTACCCGTCTCAGTGAGGCTACCAACCTGATCCCCAAGCCTATGGTTGAAATCGGCGGTAAACCGATTCTTTGGCACATTATGAAAACGTATAGTTACTACGGTATAAATGAGTTTATTATTTGCTGTGGTTATAAGCAATATGTAATTAAAGAATATTTCGCCAATTATTTCCGGCACAATAGTGATATGACAGTAAATTTGGCGGATAACAGCGTGGAGATTCTGGATAATCACAGTGAAAATTGGAAGGTGACAATGATAGATACCGGTTTAAATACCATGACAGGGGGACGGATAAAACGGATTCAGAAGTATGTCGGGGAGGAGCGGTTCCTGCTCACGTACGGGGATGGAGTGACGGATTTAAACATCCGGGATACCCTCTTGTCTCACGAAAAATCCGGGGCTATTCTTACCTTAACGGCTTATCAGCCGAGTGGGAAGTTCGGAGCTTTACAAATTGATCCGCAGACGGATCAGGTAACATCCTTTTTAGAGAAACCGGATGGTGACCGGAATTGGATAAATGCCGGTTATTTTGTCTGTGAAAAGGACGTTTTCGATTATATCAGGGAAGGGGATGAGACGATATTCGAACGGACGCCCCTGGAGAATATTGCCCGGGACGGCAAAATGCATGCTTTTAAGCATACAGGATTTTGGAAACCGATGGATACACTGAGAGACAGTGTGGAATTAAACGATATGTGGGAGAAAGGAATTGCTCCCTGGAAAGTTTGGTGATTTATGGCAAATCTGGATATATTTCGGGAATTTTACAAAGGGAAACGGGTTTTAATTACCGGCCATACCGGTTTTAAAGGATCCTGGTTGGCCATTTGGTTGCATGAGTTGGGAGCGGAAGTCATTGGTATAGGTCTGGAGCCTTACTCGCAACGGGACAATTTTGTGTTGTCAGGGATTGGGGAAAAGATTGTGGATGTAAGAGCAGATATCCGGGACGGGGAAAAGATGAAGCAGATTTTTCAACAGTACAGGCCTGAACTCGTTTTTCATTTGG
>JAEXFF010000216.1 GCA_023400335.1 Bacteroidota bacterium | reverse complement strand
TTTGTTCCGGAAAGGTTGAAGTGGTAAATTACACATTAGGGCACGTCCCTAATGTGTAAAAATAAAGATTAGCGGTTATTTAAGGGAATTATTATTTCTTTTTCAGCTATATATTGACCGTTGATTTTTTTAAAGTCGTCTCTTGTAAGGGTTATGTTTACAGTATCAGGTTTATAGCGGTTGGGTGGAGGTGTTTGGCCATAGAGGACGAAATTTATATCTGTCAGCCACAGTTCAAAATTGTATTTTTCTTGGAAAAGTTTATTTGTCTCCCATTTAAATTGACCATTCTCGTCAGTAATTAAGGTATCGCATGTCGCTTTACAAATTTCCGGAGGGACCATTTCCTGACTGGGATCAAAGAGCGGAATGACAATTTGAATACCAGGAATACTGTGTTGATCATGGACATCTGTGGTTTTCCCTTTAAGAATAATATGGGTTTCAGTAATGACCGTGTCGTCGTTGCTGCAAGCCATTAAGCATATCAGGCTAAAGGCTACAGAAAGCGCCCCTGAGATGCATTTGTTTAGTTGTTTTTTTGGATTTTTCATACACATTTGTTTTTATAGGTTTGTATTTAAAAATTAAATCGGAAGCCAATTTGCCCCGTTACGTTGAAAGCATGTTCTGAGCGGAGAAATTCATATTTCCCTTTGTCAAAGTAATAAGTTATTCCTCCTTCTGTATAAATGGAAAAATAGCGGAGGAGTGGATAAGAAAGACCAATGTGTGTGTAGCCTTTCCAGAAAATACCATGAATGCTTTGAGAAGAATTTTTGTATTTAAAATGAGTTTTTGCAGCAATATTTATTTCTCCGGTAGCTCCTAATGTAAAATAAAAATAGGGTCGTTTCCAGAAAGCCAGGCGATAACTGAAAGAAACAGGTATACCCATCCAGTGGAGCTGTTGTTTTATATTGTAACTTGCATCCTGATAATAAATTTTATTTTGTAAATAACTATAGGTTATACCCGTGTTGAAATTCCATCGTTTGGATAATTGACGGGATACTGAAAGCCCAAATTGAAACGGGTAACGGTGTTTTATTTTAACCGGTTTCGAATGAGACGCCTGTTCCGGAAAGACGGGTGGGAAGGGATGAGGGAAAGAGGGATCGGGTTGAAACGAAATACCGGGATTAAACTTGGTATTTATTACTTCAGAGTTTGTATTGGAAACACTTGCTAGGTTCAGATTATTTCCTCCTATTCCAAAACGCCATTTCCGGTTGCTGAGAGGTATATTTCGTCTTTTCTTTTTAATTGTAAAGAGCTTAACATCGGGAGATAAAGAAGGAAGCTTAGGAGGATACTGTGTCAGACCCGAAACCGGAATAAGGGCTGGTTGCTGTACTTTATAAACAGAGCGATAAGATTTTAGCGAAACAGCAGAGAAATTCTTTGTCATTAAATTCCGGTTTTCAATAGAGTAATCCTGTGTTTTGAGAAGGGGTATTTCTTCTCTTTTTATAAATTGTTCAATTTTTTCTCCTGCCGGTTTTATTTTTGGAGTATAATTTACTTCTCCTTCCTTTTTTACTGGAGTTAGATTAGAGGAAACAAAATGAAATAGGAATAAACATCCGCCGAATAAAAGGAGCAATACAATTCCAGCAGCAATGGGGGAAGCAAAAGTATGGAGACGGGAAGGGGAAGGGACGGCTGGAAGACGGGACATAATTTTCCCCCACAGATTGGCTTCCGGATCACCTTCCCAGTTGTGTAATCGTTCTTTAAATAAATCTTCGAAGCGGTCTCTGTCCTTCATTTCAATATAAATTTTTTATCTTTTTTTGTAAGGCTTGTCTTGCCCGGGTATATTGTGAGCGGGAGGTGCCTTCGGAAATATTCAGCATTTCGCTGATTTCTTTATGGGTAAAGCCTTCAATAGCAAATAAATTGAAAATAATACGGTATCCTTCGGGCAATTGCTGAATCAGCTGCAACATTTCAGTAGCAGTTAATTCCTCTACAGCTGAGGGAAACGAATCTTCACAATCACTTGGAATTTCTTGAATTTGTAGGGTAAACTTGGATTTCCGGATTTTTTCTAAAGCGCAATTAATAAAAATTTTTCGCATCCATCCTTCTAAACTTCCGGTTCCTTTAAACTCCTTTAAATTATAAAAGACTTTTATAAATCCTTCTTGCATCAAATCATTTGCACTGTCTCTGTCAGGAGAGTAGCGTATACATACTCCCATCATCCTGGGGGCAAATTGATTGTAAAATGTTTCCTGTGCTTTTCTGTTTCCTTTTTTGCATTCCTGTATTAATGATACTTCATTCATTCACGTGAATTACCTTTTCCTATACAAGATGCAAAAGAACAGATAAAAGTTGCATGAGTGTCAAAAATAATTTTAAAATCTAAAAAAAGTTTTAATTTGAGGATTCAATAAATATACCTTTTTAACAGGAGGGAATGATTTACTGTTTCTGAGAAGGTTTTTCGGAAATTACGTCAAGTTGAATAAGAGCCTTATAAATACCGTCTTCATCTACGGAGGCGGTGACATAATCTGCAGATTGTTTTACTGTATCTTTGGCATTTCCCATAGCCACGCCGATTCCGGCATATTGCAGCATTGGTATATCGTTGCCTCCGTCGCCGAAGGCAAGAATTTCTTCCCGGGAGAGTCCATAGTATTCCATCATTTTTTGTAAGCCAATCTGCTTATTGCTTCCGAGCGGAATTACGTCGCTGAAAAGGGAAGTCCAGCGTGTAGCTTGACAGTGAAGGAGACGGGGCATGACTTCTTTTTCCTGGGCTGCGTTAAAGAAAGCGATTAATTGAAATGTTTCTCCTTGGGCCGCTTCTTTCAATGGCAGTACTGGGGGCTGAGGAAAATTTAAAAGCCGGAAGGTCGTTTCGGTCTGTTCATTTGTATCATTTATATACAGTGCATGATCGTGCACAAAAATACAGGGAAAATTTTCTTTTTCCTCTAAATAACTTACAAGCGTAGAGATATCGGTAGCCGGAATAGAACATTTGTAAATGAGCTTTGAGCCGGCAAAACAATAACTTCCGTTGAGGGTTATATAGCCATCAAATTTTAAACTCCCCAGATTGTTGATAGAAAGTATGTGCCTGCCTGTAGCGATGAATGTCAGTATTCCCCGGGACTGCAGTTGGTGTAAAGCCTTTATGGCAGAAGGGGGTACTTCGTGAGTCTTAAAACTTACTAAAGTTCCGTCAATATCAAAAAATACAGCCTTAATCATTTTTTTTATTTGCAGGCAAAGATATCATTTACAATTTTCTTGCAAATGGATACAGGTCAAAAAATAGTTAAAAAATCCGGATGTCTTAATCGTTAAAGGATTGAAAGTACTAAGGTTCAAATGATTAACGATTTTATACCGGATTAATATTTGTCTTTAAAATGCTTGGGTTAACGAAACTTTTCTCCACATAAAAGTGAAACGACCGGCATATTTGTTTCGTTAATTGTCACGACATTCATTCGACGTCTATGCTTTTGGCATATGTCCATATTTTTTCCTTCTCTTTTCCATAACGAAACTGATAATAAGAGGGATGGCTAAAAATACAATTGTACCTGTAATGACAAGTCCTGTATAAAAAGCCGGGCTTCCGACAGGGAGTTGGGAAGGAGGAAAGAAGGTGACTGCAAAGGAAAAGAGGACGGCTAGAAAGCCGATACCTGCAATGATCCACATACCGGCATTTCCTCCCGGTACGCGGTAACTTCGTTTCAGGTCGGGCTGTGAATAGCGCAACTTAATACCAGCTGCATACATCAGCATATACATAATGAGATATAATCCTATAGTGAGGGCACTGAGTAAGAAAAATGCTACACTTACATTACTCATGATGATATAGAGGGAAGACAAGATTGTGACAATACATCCCTGGATGATAAGAATATTGATTTGTATGCCATTCCGGTTTGTCTTTTTCATGAAATTGGGAAGTTCACCGTCGTGAGCTGTCCAAAGTAAACCGCGGCTAGGACCTGAAATCCACGACATAACTCCGGCAAGTGCTCCAAAGGCGACAAAAAAGCCCATGACATTTGTCAGCCAGCCGATATGATAATGATCGAATAATTGCCGGAAAGTAACCAGCAAACCATCCTGTAAGTTTATCTGTTCGTAAGGGGTCACAATGGCTACAGCTAAAGCTCCCAGGGTGAACAGGCCGAATGAAATTAAAGCTGCTAAAAACATTGCGGCCGGAAATTGTTTTTGTGGATTATTTAACTCCGGAGCATGTACAGCATGAACTTC
Source organism: Bacteroidota bacterium (assembly GCA_023400335.1). GTDB lineage: Bacteria > Bacteroidota > Bacteroidia > Bacteroidales > Marinifilaceae > Culturomica. The sequence goes on along the minus strand of JAEXFF010000216.1, from coordinate 895 downwards.
CACTCCGGCAAATAGTAAAAGAATTCCGGCAAGGAAAGCGATATCACTCATCCCGTTCATATGGGGGAAAAAACGGGGATGAACATGATGAGCGACGTCTACATTGGCAACCTGCGAAATACTGGCAGGAATATGTTCGAAAGCAATGGGGTTTTTCCCGACAATCCAGATCAAAGCCATGACGATAATGACAACTCCGGGGAGTACGGTTCCTAACAGAAACCCCTGACTTGTAATTTTAGAGACGGCAGAAGTACCTTTCAGGGTAATCCAAGTGGCAAACCAATACATTGCTATAGAAAACAGACCCACAAATACCCCGTTTTGTGCCAGAGAGGGTTTACCGATCATATAGGCAATGGCTGCCCCTGCAAATCCAAGTACTGTAGGGTACCATACCACATTCTGAATCCATTGCAGAAAGATGGCTGTAAAGCCCAGAGGGCGGTTAAAAGCCTCTTTTACCCAGGTATAAACTCCCCCTCCTTTGTCTGCAAAAGCACTTCCCAGTTCTGCTCCCACTAAAGCAGCCGGAAGCAGAAAGAGAACGGTTGCAAAGAGGATATAGAAAAACATGGTGAGCTCTTCCTGAGCCATCATTGGTAAACCCCTTAAACTGATAATAGCTGCGGCTGTCATTAAGGCCAATTGCCAGGTCGAGAGGTTTTTGTTTGTTTTACCGGTAGCCATGGAAATAGTTTTTATAATTTATTGTTTACTTATTCTTTTAACTATAGCCAATAACGTATGGAAAGCTCTTTTTGTTCGGATGTAGTCGTTAAAATTTGTAAGGACTGGTATTGCCTCAGGCAGAATATCGGATTGAATCAGGATTCATTCTTCTTTTTGCCTATAAAACTTTTATTTGTATTTTACGTTTTATAGGATATAATAC
>JAEXFF010000140.1 GCA_023400335.1 Bacteroidota bacterium | reverse complement strand
GTCCGGTACACTGTGGTTTGATTAAGGGATTAATATTTCCCGCCAGAGGCGGATGACCCCCTTCGCTGATTTATGAATTTCCGGTTCTGATAAGAATTGAAGCGGGAACCTTTATTTCATTAATCAGCAGGACATCCGACGGGTTCCTCCCGGAACAGTGTTCCCTTACCCTTTTGCTGTTTCTGCAGTTAATTCTTCCGATGATATCGGGATACGCTCCGGTCCTTTTTCTCTTCTTTCTATTTTTTACGCATAAAAATTTGTATGGGTACTCCTGTAAAATCCCAGTTTTCCCGGATTTTGTTCTCCAGAAAACGTTTATAAGTTTCTTTGACGTATTGCGGAAGATTACAATAAAAAGCAAACGAAGGAGCATGAGTGGGAAGCTGTGTCACATATTTGATTTTTACAGACTTCCCTTTGACCATAGGAGGCGGATAGTTTTCAATAGCTTCCAGCATTACCCGGTTAAGTTCCGAGGTTTTCAGTTTCTGGGTCCGGTTTTCGTATACTTTCAAGGTTGCTTCCAGCGCTTTTAATAACCTTTGTTTCGTAAGGGCAGAGGTGAAAATAATGTCGACATCCCGGAAGGGAGCGATTTTTTCTCTGATTTCTTTTTCAAAGAGGAGGGTTGTTTTATTGTCTTTTTCAATTAAATCCCATTTGTTGACCAGGATTACTATCCCTTTCCGGTTACGTTCAATCAGGTGAAAAATATTCAGGTCCTGAGCTTCCATGCCGCGGGTCGCATCGATTAAAAGCATACATACGTCTGAATCTTCTATCGCCCGGATAGAACGCATGACAGAATAGAATTCCACATCTTCGTTGACTTTCGTTTTCTTGCGGAGGCCGGCTGTATCTACCAGTAAAAAATCGTGTCCGAAACGGTTATAACGGGTATACAGGGAATCCCGGGTAGTTCCGGCAATTTCCGTCACGATATTCCGGTCTTCTTCTATCAGGGCATTGATCGTAGAAGATTTTCCGACATTCGGGCGTCCCACTATAGTAATACGGGGCAGATGGTCGGTATTTTCAATGGTGTCTTTCTGGAAATGAGAAGTAATTTTGTCCAGCAATTCTCCTGTCCCGAATCCGTTGACAGAAGAGATACAAAACAAATCACCAGGGATACCTAAGCGGTAGAATTCGCTTGCTTCGTAAATCCGTTCGCTGGTATCTACTTTATTGGCAACCAAATAAATCGGCTTGTCGATATTCCGGAGTAATTTTGCGAAATTCTGGTCCAGATCAGTCAGTCCGATTTCTGTATCTACCATAAACAGGATTACATCCGCTTCCTCTATTGCCAGCAACACTTGCTTGTTGATTTCTTCTTCAAATATGTCGTCGCTGTTGGATACATATCCGCCCGTATCGATAACAGAAAATTCTTTCCCGTTCCATTCGGACTTTCCGTAATTCCGGTCCCTGGTCACTCCACTTTCTTCGTTAACGATAGCTTTACGACTGCCGATCAGACGATTGAAGAGTGTGGATTTCCCGACATTCGGGCGTCCTACTATTGCTACTATATTACTCATGAATTATCATTTTAAAATCTGAAAAGCCACTTGATTCCTTATTTTTCCGGAAGGAAATCGCTTTATTGTACATATCCGAAATTTTTCAAATCTTTGTCTTTGTTACGCCAGTCTTTTTGAACTTTGACATAAAGGTTTAAGAAAACGCTTTTCCCGAAGAATTTTTCAATGTCAAGGCGGGCTTCCGTTCCGACTTTTTTCAAGGCGCTTCCCTGATGCCCGATGATAATTCCTTTTTGAGAGTCGCGTTCTACATAAATAACAGCCATGATATGAATCCGTTTGGCTTCTTCCTTGAATTCTTCTACAGCTACTTCAACTGAATAAGGAATTTCCCTTTCGTAATTCAATAATATTTTTTCCCGGATAATTTCATTGACAAAAAACCGGGCCGGTAAATCTGTCAATTCATCTTTCGGAAAAAAGGGTTCTCCTTCCGGCAGTAGTTCAATAACTCTTTCGTAAAGATGATCTACATTAAAATTTTCAGTGGCTGAAACCGGAAAAATTTCCGCTTGTGGAAGCAAGGATTTCCATTTATCGAAAAGCTCTTCCAGTTTTTCCTGAGTCGTCAGATCGATTTTATTGATAACAAGTAAGATCGGAATATTCGTTTGTTTAACCTGTTCAATAAAGTCGCTATTTTTTAGCATATCTTCTACTACATCTGTGACATAGAGGATGATATCCGCATCTGTTAAAGCCGACTTTGAAAATTCCAGCATGCATTCCTGCATTTTGTAACTGGGCTTTACGACCCCTGGCGTATCCGAAAATACAATCTGGAAATTTTCATCATTTACAATACCTTTGATCCGGTGACGGGTTGTCTGGGATTTGGAAGTAATAATGGAAAGTTTTTCCCCTACTAACCGATTCATTAAAGTTGACTTTCCGACATTCGGATTTCCGATGATATTGACAAATCCTGCTTTGTGATTCATATTTTTACCTTTTTGGACGACAAAGATAGCTATTTTTTTACATAACGCTAAACGTAAATCTGTTTTAAGTTTTGAATTTATTGAAAGTGAAAATGTTTGTACAGTTAAACATTTGTACATTTTCACATTTCCTGTCCGAACGTTTAAACTTTCGAACAAATCATTAAATTTACTGATTTACCGAACTTTTCCATGAATACGAACGTTACTAAAAAAGTTTTTAAATCTTATTTTCGGTCTGTTTCAGGTAAAACTGGAATAAAATCCGGATAATAGAGGAGAGTGAAAGATTTGAAGTATAAACAGACTAAACCAGACTAAAATGAAAAAAATTGTATTTTTAAGTTGTATCTTTTTTGCGTTTTCCTGGATGACAGTGCAGGCTCAGAAGCATGACAGAAGGATGTCTGCGCCAGAGAGAGCAAATTGGATGATCGAAAAGATGCAGGAAAACATGAACCTGACAGCACAGCAACAACAGGAATTGAGAAGTGTTTTTGAAGTTTCCTTTACGAAAATGCATTCTATCCGTCAAAATGGTAAAGGGGATAGAGAGGCGACCCGGGAAGCCCTGAGAAAAAATCATGAAGATATGCAGGCAGCAGTCCAGAAAGTATTGACTCCTGAACAATATAAACAGTATCTGACCATGCAACAACAGTGTAAAAATTACAAGGGAGAGGGTTCGAAAAGGCATGGAAATCATATGAGACACCGTGACAGGAATTGATAGAGCTTTCCGGTAAACGTTTTATTTTATCCCGGTTTATTTATTGAGTGTCAGGAAAAGGTGCTGGTTTGTCCGGACCTTCCCCTATTTCTGAATGCTGAAAAAGTAAACCGGGTTATTTATTCCCTTTTGTTTTCTGTATGCCGACTGTGTGGATTTGTTAACTCCTGATTTTATAATAACAATAAACTTCTGTCTGTTTTTTTTGTCTTAAAAATAGCAGTAAGTCTTCCGGCTTATTTGCGGATTTTGTAACCGTTTTCAATAAAGTCGGTTATGCTCCGGAAAGAGATCATTGATGGGGATCGGTTGGTTAACTCCGGAATTATTATTAAATATAAAAGATATGAAAAAAGGAGTACTGTTTTTTATTATTTGTTTCGCAATGGCGGCTTGTCACTCTAATTCCAGCCGTTCTGCTGCAGACGAACATTTTTCTCCGGAACAGCAAGCGGATAAGATGTTGGAACGGATGAATGAAGAATTAAAATTAACCGTTCAGCAACAGAAAGAAGTGAAAGCTTGGCTGATTACTTCTCAGCAAAAACGGGAAAAAATACTGGAAGAAAAAAAAGGAGAACGGAAAAATATGCGGGAAATTGTACGTAAACACCGGGAGGAAATGACGGAGCAATTAAAGAAAATACTGACGGAAGAACAATACCGTCAATATGAAAGGTACGAGAAAGAACGCCGGACCAGGCACCGGAATCCGGAAAGAATACCGGATCAATCTCCTGAACACAGGTCCCACGGTTTCCTCGACTGAGTTATTATTTTCGTATTCCTTTTACAAAGGCGATTACGATACTAAACTATAGAATTAATTTTAATCGGTTATTTATCAGAATAATCCGTTAAATTTTCGTTTGCTTTGTCCTTTAAGCTTCCTCTTGGTCCCAGTCGGAAGCTAATAATTGAAAATAGATGACATCTTCCCATTCCCTGCCTCTTTTTAACCATTCTTTCCGGTAACCGGTTTGTGTAAATCCAAGGCTTTCGAAAAGTTTCAGACTGGCAATATTACAGCTTGGTACACTGCTATATACTTGGTGA
>JAEXFF010000138.1 GCA_023400335.1 Bacteroidota bacterium | reverse complement strand
ATATAGATCAGAGAATCAATCACGGTTATTTAGCAGTCGACTTCTTCTTTATATTATCCGGATTTGTCATCGGTTATGCTTATGACGACCGTTGGGGGAAAATGAAAATAAAAGAATTCCTCAAACGCAGGGTGATACGCCTGCATCCGATGGTAGTGATGGGAGCTTTGATAGGAGCCGTTGTGTTTTATTTTCAAGGCTGCCCCGTATGGGACGTATCGAAAGTAACGGTACTGGCTTTGCTTACCGCCACATTTATCAACGCATTATTGATTCCAGCTACTCCCGGAACCGAAATCCGCGGTTTGGGAGAAATGTATCCTTTAAATGGCCCAAGCTGGTCTTTATTCTTTGAGTATATCGGTAATATTCTTTATGCTTTATTTATCCGTAAATTTTCTACCAAAGCTCTTTCGGGTTTAGTTTTCTTTGCCGGATGCGGATTAGCGGTATTTGCCATTGGAGGTCCTTACGGAGATATATGTGCCGGATTTTCCCTGACGGGGATAGAATTTACCGCGGGATTCTTACGGCTGTTATTTTCTTTTTCTGCGGGACTGCTCCTTTTCCGTATTTTCAAGCCTGCTAACATAAAGGGAGCTTTTTGGATCTGCAGTCTGTCTATTGTTGTCCTCCTGTCCGTACCCCGTATAGGCGGAGCGGAATATTTGTGGATGAACGGGCTGTATGATACGGTATGCTTTGCTCTGCTTTTTCCTATTCTTGTCTATCTGGGAGCCTCAGGAAAAACGACTGATAAGTATACCACCCGGCTATGCAAATTCTTAGGAGAGATTTCATATCCTCTGTATATGGTACATTATCCTTTTATTTATTTGTATTATGCCTGGGTAAAGAATAACCAGCTTACTTTCCGGGAATCATTACCCGGAGCAGCAGGAGTGGTGATCGGAAGCATTCTTCTGGCTTATATCTGTTTGAAACTGTATGATATACCGGTACGGAAATATTTGACAAGCCGATTTTTAAAACAAAAATAACGCAAGGAGAAGGGGGATGTACCCGGATCTCCTATCATACTAAAGGCAACGTAAACCAGAAGCGGGAACCTTTTCCCGGTTCGGACTGTACGCCGATCCGCCCATGGATTTGTTCTATAATGCTTTTACAGATAGAAAGCCCCAAACCTGTACCATGGACAAAATTATTGAGTTTAACAAAACGCTGGAAAATTTCCGCTTGCTTTTCAGGCTGAATGCCGATACCGGTATCGGTAACGGAGAATTCTATCTCCTGCCCGCAAATCCGGTAGCCCAGAGCAATTGTCCCATGAGTAGTAAATTTCTGGGCGTTATTTATAAAATTCGTAAGTACTTGCTGAATGCGTTTTTTATCGCTCCGGATACAGTATTCCGGCAGATGCTCACTAAACAGAAGTTCTACTCCCGGAGGCGTTTTATATTTCAATATCTGAATAATATCTTCACACAATTGATTTACGTCCACCTCTTCCATATTTATTTCAAAAGTTCCGGCTTCAATTTTCGATAAATCGAGAATATCTGAAATAAGTTGTAGCAATAACTCATTATTTTTTTCCACAATCTCCAAATATTGCTGTTGCTCGTTTTTATTATCGGTTTCAGCCATTAAAGTAGAAAAACCGACAATCGCATTCAAAGGGGTACGGATCTCATGACTCATATTTGCCAGGAAAGCAGATTTTAAACGGTCGGACTCTTCCGCCTTTTCTTTGGCAGCAATCAATTTGGCTTCTATTTCTTTCAGCTCTGTAATATCATAATTGATCGAGAGCATTTCAATCACTCCCTCCTTCGGACGATAATCCCGAACCAAAACATTGGTGCGAGTCCAGGTTTGCTGGCCATTTTTACGGAGAATACGGAGATCTCTCCGGAGGCTGGAAGCCTCTCCCCGGATCACTTTTTCTAAAAAATCAATCATTACTTCCCGGTCTTCCGGATGAAACGGAGTGTATACCCCAATAACCTGGGGTAAGGGAGTCCCCTCAGCTTCTCCCACATTCCGGTACCAACTGTCCAATGCATAGCCATCACAGCTCAAAGCATCATAATGAGCATAGCCGACTTTGGCATAATCCCCGACAAGGGTAAAGAAGTCTTTGAACTCCCGGATTTGGTTGTAAGCAACAGTAGCCTCCGTCCGGTCAATATGAATGAGCAAATAGTTTGTAAAATTATTTTGAGAATCATAAAGTGCGGTAATCTTCGTAAGTAAATTGATTTTACCGGTTTTATGGGAAGGATAATAACCTTTTAAGTTCGAAAAATCATAATCCAGCGTAAAACTGGCATCTTCCCTTTTACGCATTTTTTCTTTCATCTCTTCCGGCATAATGGGGTTATCAAAAATATTGATGCCCAAAACATCCTCTTTTTTCTTTATACCGAAAATTTCAAATTCTTTATCATTGATATCAATCAGATTACCTTTCTCATTATACAATTCAATTCCGGCCGGTAAATTCCGGTAAATATTACGGAGAATCCGTTCGCTTCTGTCCAAAGCTTCATGAGCTTTAAACGTATCCGTCATATCTGAAAACAAGGTTACGATCTCACCCTCATAAGGAGAATACATAACGCAATGACAATATTTATCCTGTTTTTCCAGGTAGAAATTTCTTTCCAGCGGTTGTTTACTTTTAACGACATTTTTAAAAATCTGTAACTCGAACTGAATTTCCGATTTTAACGAACTGCCCCGTTTGCCGACAATATCTGCACCGATATTATATATCTCCAGACAAGCCTCATTGACGTCTTTTAAGACATAATCAACGATTTCCTGTTGCTCATTGTATACCAATCCCAGTCGTGTATAACCAATAGGCATATGTTTATATAAATCGGCCAGATACTGTTTTTCTGCCAAAGCCTGTTCTTCCGCTTTCCGGAATTGCATACATATACTGATAATATTTACCAAAGAAGAAAACCATTGATAGTCTTCGTTTTTCCAGATATGATTTTTATCAGCAATATCAATTCCGGCGTACCCCCACACTCCGTCCCGGGAGAACATAGGTACAGCCAGAGTCGAATGAACGCCCTGTTCCTGTAAATATTTTTTGATGTTTTCTGCTTCGGGTGGTAATTCATTTAAATTGGCTAAAATAATCGGCATTGCCTGATCTATAAGCTGCCTGGTCCACCAACTGTCATTTCTGACCGGTATATCTATGATATGGGATATTTCAAAAGAGAAAATATCGTTACTTACCTGATAACGGCAGATGCTTGTCTGATTTTCTGCATTGTATTCTACAATATAAGTACGGCCTTTAGGAAATTGCTGTAAAATATCTCCTAAAATTTTCTGAATGACACTCCCGATATCTTCTGTCTGAAAAATAGAAAACAAAGAATGTGAGATACTATTTTGCTGACTGAACAAATTGTTTACCCGTTGCATAGTCGATTCAACGGGACTCTCATTTTCAGGAAAAACCAGACATTCCATAAAACCATATGTCTTTAGATTGCCTTCCGCATCCGTTTCTTTAGAGCAAAGTTTCACCCGAACCCATTGTATTCCTTCTGTGGTCTTAATCGGATAAACCTGATCATATACGTTTTGTGTCTTTCCAAAGGAAAATTCATTTACCGTACGCAAACGGTAATCCTGGCAAATCAATTCCCGGAAATCTTCAAAACGAATCACCCCATCCGGCCCTAAATTTAATAAACGACTGATAAATGGAGAACAATGATATTGCTGTTTAACAAAGTCTGCTTCCCACCAACCTATCCGCGCTTTACCCATCAGACGTTCGATTTGTCTGTCATCAAAATAATCCATAATATTTTAACTTCTATACCACAAATACAAATGTAGGCAAATATTACAGAATTCAAGTTCGGAAAGTATTATTTATTCCGTTTTCAGGTTGCCAAAAACACAAAAAACAATAAAAAATTTCAAAAGCAGATGATCCCTTGAAAGTGAAGTATGGAAAATCATAAGATTTCCCAAAGGAAAACTTCAATAGTTTAAAAAGTATATTGGTTTAAAAATATAGAAACCTACATCCAAGCTTTCCGGTCCGGTAAAAGGTCAGCTATTAAAATATCAAACATTTCTTATTTAATTCATTCAGGATTTTTAAATTGAACTTTTTCCTTATTTACCACCATTGGACGTCTTTTATAACTTTCAAATTCATCAGTTCCTGCAGTACATTTCTCTCCGACAAATTTCTGGCTTTATTCCCATGGGCTAACTGATAAACACGGTAAGGAGCTAATTTATATTTCCGTCCTAATTGCTGATAAATAACTCTGTGTTTTGAAAAAAGATAATTATAATAGCTTTTCATAGAAACAGGATTAATAAATAATAACCATACAATACGTTCGTTTACTTTTGATTCTTCATCCATCCTGTTCTTAGGCGAAAAAATCAAATTAAAATAAGATTTTTATTGATTATCAACAGATTAAAAAACTTATAATTATTTAATAATTACAAATAAAAAATTAACTTTGCCAAAAAGAAACGAACCTTTTGGGAATAACATATTTTATTGTCAATCAATTTATTAACTTATCATTCCGTTCTCCAATATTTATTTTTATTCCGACAATGCTTTCAGTTTTATAAGTTATATTTCAGTAATAACTATAAATAAAGAAAACAGTGATGTTTCGGTTATAGGTTTAAATGATCAATTGTTTAAAAGTAAAAATGTTTAAGTGATTTAATAAATTTGTTTTAATAAAAACGATATTCTTTTCCTGGGGGGCACTCTACCTGTACGGAGATAATATCACGAATACATTTTCCCAAAAAAACAAAATACACAGGCGGTTAGCACCTGTGTACGAATAATTATCTATAATATAATCCTCTGTGTTTTGTTCTGGCTTCCGGTAAATTTTAGATTTCCAATTTACACTATCCCGTACCCCATTTTACCCAAACTTCCAATTACAATCCCTTTCGTTTTTTCCTCCCTTCCTTTGAACATTTAAACAATTGAACCATACAAACACTTAAACATTCACCCGTCAAAAAGCTTTCTTTATCCGCTCCAATCCTTCTTCCAAAACACTACGGGGACATCCGATATTCATCCGCCGGAAACCATAACCTTCCTTTCCAAAAGGAATACCGTCATTAAGTGCAACTTTCGCTTTGCGAACCAAAAGATCCCCTACTTCTTCATGCGTCAAACCGGTCCCCCGAAAATCCAGCCAAAGCAAAAAAGAACCTTCCGGTTTGATCATTTTTACATAAGGTAATTCCTTCCGGATATAGTCAGCTGCAAAATTGACATTTCCCTGTAAATAGACTACCAATTCGTTCAGCCATTCTTCTCCATACAAATAAGCAGCTTTTAAGGTTACATGTCCGAAAATATTTCCGACATCCAAATGTAAAGCGTACATCACTTTATTATAACGATCTAATAAATCTTTAGCAGAAGCGATTACCAGAGAATTCATCATGCCGGCAATATTAAACGTTTTACTTGGAGCCATTGCCGTCAGCGTACGGGCTGCAATTTCTTCCGATACGGAAGCCATAACAGTGTGCTGGTAACCGGGTAAGGCCAGATCGGCATGAATCTCATCCGAAAGAATAATCACATTGTATTTGCAGCACAACTGCCCCATACGTTCCAGCTCCTCTCTTGTCCACACCCGGCCTACCGGATTATGGGAATTACTCAACATAAACAGTTTAACCCCCTGCCGCAACTTGTCCTCAAAATCTTCCCAATTCACTTCATAACGGTTATTCCGGATAACCAAACTACTACAAACCAATTCTCTTTCACTGTCGTTTACTACCCCTAAAAAAGGCGGATAAACAGGAGTCAGTATTAATACCTTATCCCCCTTTCCTGTAAAAGCGCGGACAGAAACACATAAAGCCGTGACGACACCCGGACTGATACTCATCCATTCGGGCCGTACCTGCCAGTTATATCTTCTTCCGACCCATCCGATAAAAGCCTGCTTGGCCTCATCTGTCCGGAAGGTATAACCAAAAACAGCCCGTTTGCAACATTCTTCTGCCGCTTTTACAATTTGGGGAGCTGCCTTAAAATCCATATCTGCCACCCACATTGGTAATACGTCAGTAGTACCAAAATTACGGTAAAGATCGTCGTACTTCACACAATCTGTACCGCTTCTGTCGATAATTTCATCAAAATTATATTTCATTTACCCACGTTTTATTTTTTAACTATCCACTTTCGCTTTTTATGCACTATCTTTACGGCAAAGATAAATAACTTAACGCGGAATGAAAAAGAAGTTTCCATTAATATACGCCGGCATCACCATTTCCCTGATGATAGTCCTCGGTATTTTATATTACTCCTCTGCCCGGGCCAGTTCAGAGCAAGCCAACATCATACCTTTAGAGTATCAACAGGATAAACCACAACCCCTCACTGTGGATGTTTTACTGCCGGAAGAGATCAGTTTTGCCGGCGAAAAAGTGCCTTTACACCGCTTGGACGTCCAGGAAG